>NZ_JAELTR010000073.1:0-16680 GCF_016428945.1 Chromobacterium sp. ASV23 | reverse complement strand
CCCCCCCCCCCCCCCCCCCCCCCCCCCCCCCCCCCCCCCCCCCCCCCCCCCCCCTTTTTCAAGCAGAAGACGGCATACGCGATAATTGGCGGAGTCTCGTGGGCTCGGAGATGTGTATAAGAGACAGGCCTTGGGCCAGGGGCTTTAAGCCGCCGCTTTTTTGATCGGCGGCTTCCTGGAGCAAGGCTGTTTTGCCGGCACGGGCCGTTGGGGTCGCCTAGGGTTGCAAGGGAACTGGCGGGACAGTTCCCTTGCCCGTTCGCCGGGCGGAACCGGCAAGCGAATCATCGTCCGCGAAGCGGACTCCATTCCTGATTTCGAAATCTTTCATCTGCACCCGCGCTGGCGACGTTTGTTTGCGGCCAGTCTCGTGGATGGTCATGTGCTGCGCCGCAGCTTGACCCATCCCCGACATTCCTCGATGCTGTTTTGACATTCGCATATGGAAGGGGCGGGCATGGAATTGGGCAAGTGGTTGGACGAGCGGCCGTTGGGCGCATTTCAGTATCGGCTGTTGATTCTGTGCGGCTTGTGCATGATTCTGGACGGCTTCGACGTGCAGGCCATGGGTTATGTGGCGCCGGCCCTGCTGGAAGACTGGGGCATCGCCAAGGCGGCGCTGGGGCCGGTGTTCGGCTCCGGCCTGCTGGGGCTGATGCTGGGCGCGCTGCTGTTCGGCGCCGTGGCGGACCGCATCGGCCGCCGCCCGGTGTTGCTGCTGTGCACGCTGCTCTTTTCCGCCGGCATGCTGGCCACGTCCCTGGCCGCCAGCCTGCCGCAGTTGATCGCGCTGCGGCTGATCACCGGCATCGGCTTGGGCGGCATCATGCCCAATGCGATGGCTCTGGCCGGCGAATATAGCCCGGCGCGGCGGCGCGCCAGCCTGATGATGATCATTTCCTGCGGCTTCACCGCCGGCGCGCTGCTGGGGGGCTTGCTGGCCGCCTGGCTGATTCCGGCCCATGGCTGGCGCGCGGTGTTCATCGTTGGCGGCGCCGCGCCGCTGCTCTTGTGGCTGCCTATGCTGCGCGGTCTGCCCGAGTCGGCGAAATTCCTGCTGCTGCACGGTCGGCCGGCGCAGGCCCTGTTCTGGCTGCGGCGGATGGACCCTGCCTTGCCGGCCGATTGTCAGCCGTGGCTGGCGGAACAGCCGGCTTCGCGCAATCCGGTGATCGAACTGTTCCGCCATGGCTTGGCCCGGCGCACGCTGCTGCTGTGGCTGCTCAGTTTTCTGAATCTGATCGTGCTGTATTTCCTGTCCAACTGGATGCCATCGCTGCTGCGGGCGCAAGGGCTGGACATGCGCCATGCCCTGCTGGCGGGCAGCATGCTGCAACTGGGCGGAGTGGTGGGCACGTTGGCCTTCGGTCACTGGATAGACCGTCTGGGCTTCCGCAAGGTGTTGCTGGCCAGCTTTCTGCTGGCGGCATTGGGCTTGTGGACGCTGGGCGGCATCGAAGGCGAGGCCTTGTGGCTGTATGGGCTGCTGTTTTGCGCCGGCTTCTGCGTCATCGGCGTCCAGCCGGCGGTCAATGCGCTGGCGGCCAGCGCCTATCCCACCTGCCTGCGCGCCACCGGCGTAGGCTGGAGCCTCGGCATCGGCCGCATCGGTTCGGTGCTGGGGCCGTGGCTGGGCGGCGTGCTGATCGGGCTGTCGTGGAGCCAGCCGGCGCTGTTCGCCCTGCTCGCGCTATTGGCCTTGGCCGCGGCGGGCGTGGTGTGGGCCTATCACCGAGAGCCCGCGCGGACGCGGGCGGAGGAGGCGGCTTAGATCGCCAGCAGCGCGGCGATCACGCGGCGGTCTTCCGCCAGCAGGATGTTGAAGGTGCGGCAGGCGGCCTGGGTGTCCATGCACTCGATGCCGATGCCGGCCTGGGTCAGCGCGGCGTACAGCTTGGGATGGACGAAGCGTTGGCTCTTGCCGGAACCGAACAGCACCACTTCCGGCTGATAAGCCAGCAAGACCTCGAAATGCTCCGCGGCCAGGCTGGCGAAGTCCGGCGCGGCCCAGCTGACGATCTCGTCGCCGCTGACGATCAGGTTGCCGTCGTGGCGTTGGGCGTTGATCAGCACATGGCCTTCGCCGTAGCCGGTGAACAGGTTTTTGCCCTGTCCCAGCGACTGATGCATTTTCATCGGAATGGCTCCATTGACTCTGGGTTGCGGACGATGCGCGCGCCGCGCGTCGGCGCTGTGCAGTGCGTCAAAGATTGGGATAGGATTATACCCAGACCCGGAGTGGACGCGACCACGCCCTGTATGTGGTTTCCCGCCGGCCAACCAATACGAGAGATCCCATGAAACAGCCACACCGCCAAAGAAACGCCATAGCGTCTGGCGGGCAGCCCGAAACGGAAACCCCCTCCATGCAGCCCGTACATAAATCCAACAAGCTCGCCAACGTCTGCTACGACATTCGTGGCCCGGTGCTCGAGCACGCCAAGAAGATGGAGGATGAGGGCCATCGCATCATCAAGCTGAATATCGGCAACCCGGCGCCGTTTGGTTTTTTCGCGCCGGACGAGATCATCGAAGACGTGATCGTCAACCTGCCGGCCGCCTCCGGCTATTCCGATTCCAAGGGCCTGTTCGCCGCGCGCAAGGCCATCATGCATTACGCGCAGCAGAAGAACCTGCCCAATGTGGCGATGGACGACATCATCATCGGCAACGGCGTGTCCGAACTGATCGTGATGGCCATGCAGGCGCTGCTGGACAACGGCGATGAAGTGCTGGTGCCGGCGCCGGATTATCCGCTGTGGACCGCGGCGGTCAGCCTGGCCGGCGGCAAGGCCGTGCACTACGTCTGCGACGAAGAGCACGGCTGGTTCCCCAGCATCGACGACATCCGCGCCAAGATCACCCCGTCCAGCCGCGCCATCGTCATCATCAACCCCAACAACCCGACCGGCGCAGTCTATCCGCCGGCCTTGCTGCAGCAGATCGTCGATCTGGCGCGCCAGCACCAGCTGATCATCTACGCCGACGAAATCTACGACAAGGTGTTGTACGACGCGGTCAAGCACACTTCCATCGCCTCGCTGGCGCCGGACCTCTTTGTGGTGACGCTGAACGGCCTGTCCAAGAACTACCGCGCCTGCGGCTACCGCGCCGGGTGGTTGGTGCTGTCCGGCGAGAAGACGCATGCCAAGGACTATATCGAGGGCCTGAACATGCTGGCCTCGATGCGGCTGTGCGCCAACGTGCCTTCGCAGTATGCGATCCAGACGGCGCTGGGCGGCTACCAGAGCATAGACGACCTGGTGGCGCCGGGCGGCCGCCTGGCGCGCCAGCGCGATCTGGCGCACAAGCTGTTGACCGAGATCCCGGGCGTCAGCTGCGTCAAGCCGCAGGGCGCCTTGTACTTGTTCCCCAAGCTGGACCCCAAGGTTTATCCGATCGCCGACGACCAGCAGTTCATCCTGGAGCTGTTGCAACAGGAGAAGGTGCTGCTGGTGCAGGGCAGCGGCTTCAACTGGATTGCGCACGATCACTTCCGCGTGGTATTCCTTCCCAACTCGGATGATCTGATCGAGGCCATCGGCCGGATCGCCAGCTTCCTCGAGCGTTACCGCAAGCGCCACGGCAGCGCCGAATAAGCGCATGAAAGCGGGCGGCGGGGGAAACCTCGCCGCCAGGACCGTGCGGACAGGCGCAGCCTGTCCAGACGGCCTTGAGCCGAATAAAAACCAGGGACAGAATGGAGATGTATATGAAACCGATCAATATCGGCCTGATGGGCGTCGGCACCGTCGGCGGCGGCACCGCCACCGTGTTGAAACGCAACGCTGGCGAGATCACCCGCCGCGCCGGCCGCGAAATCCGTCTGATCCAGGCCGCCAACCGCGACGTGGCCAAGGCCCGCGCCGCCTTGGGGCCGGATGTGCAGGTGGTGGACGATGCGCTGCTGGTCGTCAACAACCCGGACGTGGACATCGTGGTTGAATTGATCGGCGGCGACACCATCGCCAAGGAGCTGGTGCTGAAGGCCATCGCCAACGGCAAGCATGTGGTCACCGCCAACAAGAAGCTGCTGGCGTTGCACGGCACGGAAATTTTCGCCCGCGCCCAGGAGAAGGGCGTGATGGTGGCGTTCGAGGCGGCCGTGGCCGGCGGCATTCCCATCATCAAGACCTTGCGCGAAGGCCTGGCCGCCAACCGCATCGAATGGATTGCCGGCATCATCAACGGCACCTCCAACTTCATCCTGACCGAGATGCGCGACAAGGGCGCCAGCTTCGCCGAGGTGCTGGCCGAGGCGCAGCGGCTTGGCTATGCCGAGGCGGACCCTACGTTTGACATCGAAGGCCACGACGCCGGCCACAAGCTGACCATCATGGCGGCGTTGGCCTTCGGCATCCCGATGCAGTTCGATCAGTGCTATCTGGAGGGCATCAGCAAGCTGGATGGGCGCGACATCCGCTACGCCGAGGAGCTCGGCTACCGCGTCAAGCTGCTGGGCCTGACCCGCCGCACCGACAAGGGCGTGGAGCTGCGCGTGCATCCGACGCTGATTCCGGAAAGCCGGCTGATCGCCAACGTCAACGGCGTGATGAACGCGGTGCTGGTCAAGGGCGACGCGCTGGGGCCGACGCTGTATTACGGCGCCGGCGCAGGTGCCCTGCCCACCGCGTCGGCGGTGGTGGCCGACATTGTCGATGTCACCCGTTTGCTGACTTCGGACCCGGAGCATCGCGTGCCGCATCTGGCCTTCCAGCCGGACCAGTTGCAGGACTTGCCGATTCTGCCGATTGCGGACGTCACCAGTTCCTATTACCTGCGCATCGGCGCCGTGGATCGCGCCGGCGTGCTGGCCAATATCACCCGTCTGCTGGCCGAGAACGGCATTTCGATCGAGGCGCTGATCCAGAAGGGATCGGTCAGCGACGGCACCGCCGAAGTGGTGATCCTGACCCACCGCGTGCAGGAAAAAGCGATCAATCGGGCCATAGCCAGCATCGAAGCGCTGGACAGCGTGGCTGGCAAGGTGGTGCGTCTGAGGATGGAAGAGTTGAATGACTAAGTCTTTGCAAGCCGGCTTGTACGCCGCGCTGTTTACCGGCGTCGCCGCGGCGACGCCGCTGAGCCCCGGTCAGCATCAGTTGCTGCAGGGTTTCCTGATGCGCGGTTGCCTGAAGCGCACGCCGGCTTCCGATGGCGTCGGCCAGCCCGGCAACGAGCAGGTGCAGCGTTATTGCCAGTGCGCCAGCGAGAAACTGGCCAATACCTTCACCGCGGAAGAGGTGATGGGCGTGCTCACCGGCCAGATCAAGAAAGACGATCCGCGCGGCAAACAGCGCCTGAAGGAGGCGTCCGCCGCCTGCGGCCAATATCTGGAAACACAGCAATGAAATATGTCAGTACCCGCGGCGGCATGGCGCCGCTGCCGTTTTGCGAAACCGTGCTGATGGGCCTGGCGCCGGACGGCGGCCTGCTGCTGCCGGAGCGCTACCCGCAGATTGACCGCGCCACGCTGGAGGCCTGGCGCGGCTTGAGCTATGCCGAGCTGGCGTTTGAAATCATCCGCCTGTTCGCCGACGACATCCCTGCGCAAGACCTGAAGGGCATCGTCGAGCGCGCTTACCGCGCGGAAACCTTCGGCAGCGAGGCCATCACGCCGATCAAGCGCCTGCATGACGGCCTGGTCATCCTGGAGCTATCCAACGGCCCCACGCTGGCTTTCAAGGACATGGCCATGCAGTTCCTCGGCCAGCTGTTCGAGTATGTGCTAGACAAGCGCGGCGAGACGCTGAACATCCTGGGCGCCACCTCCGGCGACACCGGCTCCGCCGCTGAGTACGCCATGCGCGGCAAGCGCGGCATCCATGTGTTCATGCTGAGCCCGGACGGCAAGATGAGCGCTTTCCAGCGCGCGCAGATGTACAGCCTGCAGGATGAAAACATCCATAACATCGCCATCCAGGGCATGTTCGACGACTGCCAGGACATCGTGAAGGCGGTGCAGAACGACCATGCCTTCAAGGCGCGCCACAAGATCGGCACCGTCAACTCGATCAACTGGGCGCGCGTGGTGGCCCAGGTGGTGTACTACTTCCACGGCTACTTCCGCGCGACGGACAGCAACGATCAGCCAGTCAGCTTCTGCGTGCCGTCCGGCAACTTCGGCAATGTCTGCGCCGGCCACGTGGCGCGGCAGATGGGCTTGCCGATAGACCGCCTGATCGTCGCCACCAACGAAAACGACGTGTTGGACGAGTTCTTCCGCACCGGCCGCTACGCGCCGCGCGGCAGCGAGCGCACCTATGTCACCTCCAGCCCGTCCATGGACATCTCCAAGGCCTCCAACTTCGAGCGCTTCGTGTTCGACCTGATGGGCCGCGACGGCGAGACGGTGAAGCGCTTGTGGGCCGAGGTGGATGCGGGCGGCGGCTTCCAGCTGGATGCGGACGCCATGCGCCGCGTGCGTGAGCAGTTTGGTTTCGTCTCCGGCAAGAGCGCGCACGCCGACCGCCTCGCCACCATCCGCCAAGTCGACGCCGAGGACGGCGTAGTGGTGGACACCCACACTGCCGACGGTATCAAGGTGGCGCGTGAGCTGCGTCGTCCCGGCGAAACCATCGTTTGCTTGGAAACCGCGCTGCCGGCCAAGTTCGCCGAAACCATACGCGAGGCGCTGGATCGCGACCCGCCGCGGCCGGCTGGTTTCGAGCAGCTGGAATCCTTGCCGCAGCGCGTGGTGACGCTGCCGGCGGATGCCGGCCAGGTCAAGGCCTTGATCGAGAAGACCTTGGCCTAAGCCGCCGCGATGGCATAAAAAACAGGCTCCGCATGCGGAGCCTGTTTTGTTTTTTGCGTGAAGGATCAGAACGAGACGGCCACGCCGATGTTGCCGCCAGTCTGGTTGCCGCCGTTCTTGCCGCTGGTGGCGGTGAGTTGGCCAAAGGCGGTGACCTTCTTGTTGAAGTTGGCGCTGACGCCCGCCGTCCATTCCATCCAGTTGTTGTCGGGCTTGCCGATGCTGGTGGTCCAGTCGCCGATGGTGGTCACGAGGCCGGAGGTGACGGAGCGGTCATCCTGCTTGAACTCGTGTGCATAGCTGACTTTGCCGTAAGGACTGAACTTGCCGATCGTGGCATCCAACTGCCAGCCAACGCGGCCGACCAGCGAACTGAGGCTCTGATTGCCGAAGGTCATGCTGCTGCTGTTATTGCCCTGTTCGGAGAAGCCTGCCACCTTGGCGTGAGCAAAGTCCAGACCCGCCACCGGACCAGTGGTGAAGCTGCCGTATTGCAGGCGATAGCCGCCGTTGATGCGCATGCCGAACTGGTCTTGGTGGGTGGTGGCGCTATTGCTGACCGTGGTCGGCCCCAGCGTGGTGACGCGGTTGGTGTCCACGTCGCCGGAACCGATGTGCACGTCGCCATCCACCCAGAATTTGTCCTGGTTGTAGCTGATCAGGCCGGCCATCAGCGTGCTGCGGTCGTTCAGCGTGCCAGGGGTGCCGGAGGTGGTGACGTCAGCCTTACCCATTTGATGGGACATGGAGAGGCCCAGGGTCAAGCTCGGGGTGGCCTGGAAGTCTACGCCTATCGTATACAGCTGGCCCTTGGGTTCGGCTGTCAGGTTGTTGAAGCCGATCTTGTCCTGATTGAACGCGCCGTCTACGAAGGCGCTGACGGTGCCCACTGCGCGCGCTTGCGAGCGGATGGCCTGGTAGCGGGCATCGAGCGCGCTGCCCAGTTGGCGGGCGTTGTTCAATGCCGAGTCTGGCATGGCGGCGGCGAAGTATGGCGATTGCAACAGGCCGTAGACGTAGTCGCCGATGATTTGATGCGCGGCAGGGGTCGGGTGCAGTCCATCTGTAAATACATAGCTCTGAGCATAAGCCGATTGCGAGCAGGTGATTGCGTCCGAGGCACAGATAGAACCAAGTGTATTGGTAAAGCCATATTTGCTTGGATTCGCGCTGATTTCCGTCATCAGTTGGGCAATATTGGCACGAACAATCCCGTGCTGCAGCCCATTGCTAACCAAGGCGTTATCCATCAGGCTGTTATAGCCGGAAGTCAATTGCTGCAAGGCCGACAGGACGGTGTTATAGCTCGACGTCAGCGTGGTCACGGAGTCGGGAGCGCCCATCGCAGTATTGGCTGCAGCCAGCGCTTGTGCGATTACCGCAGACTGGTTTGCCTGAGTCGCGCTGGAGCTGCTTACCGCTTGCCATGCTGCGCCTACTGCTTGATTGACGTAATTCGTCAAATTGGTGCCGCTGAGACCCACGCCCTGACCGACTTTGGTGGCAACTTGTTGTACTGTCTGATAAAGCGCGGCAGGAGTCGATGCCAAACTCGGTACATTCGGAACAATGATGGTTTTCGCGCCAGCGCTTTGTAAGGCGCCAATCAATTGTCCGGTCGTACCAGCGGATGTCGCTAACAATTTGGTTGCAGTAGCCGTAGTAGAGTCTGAACTCAGCGTACCGGCAGCTGCGGATATGTCATTGCCGCCAATCCAGACCGAATACACGGCATTGGGATCAGCTTTCCCGCCAGTAGAGGCCAGGTAGTTTTGCACTTGGACTGGTAATTCCAGAATCGCGGTACTGCCATCAGGGCCATATTGCTCTACAGATCCGTTGGCGCCGGTGGTGCCGGGAAACTGGGTAATCGATTGGTAGGTTTGAGCGACGGCTCCGCCCTGGGCATAGTTGTTGCCGGTGCTGCTGGTGTTTTTAGCATTGCTCGGATTATTGGCGACAGAGCTCAGTCCATAGTGGCCGGAGAGGACCGAGGTCCAGTTGGGTTGGTTCTGATAGGTCCAATGAGCGCCTACAGGGAGGCCGCCCAGACCCCCGAACGCACCTATGTCGGATAGGCTATCCCCAAAGAAGTAGATATTGCTGTAAGCATTGGCAGCGGTGGGCAGGGCCATTGCGGTGGCCAGGGCGAGAGCGGTCAAGCGGATGCGCATCAGGGTCTCCTCGTGAAAACGAGCATGCAAATGTTTTATTTGGTTTAAGAGTCTAAACTCTATTCAAACGATTATTCGAATGTTGCAGCCACTTGTCAATGACATCCCATGTCATGGGGCGCTTGCGCTAAAATGCAGCCATGCGAAGACTTTTTTTGTGCGGTTGCTGCCTGCTGCTGGCCCTGTCGGCCCGAGCCGACGGCATCCAGAATCTGGGCGTGTTGGAAAAGCTGGCCGAGCAGTTTTTGAAACGCGAGCTGGGCTTGCGCGAGGCCAGTTGGAAGCTGGGGCAACTGGATCGCAGGCTGGCTGTGCCGGCCTGTGCCAAACCGAAGGCGGAATGGGCCAATCCGGCAGTCACCACTGGCGCGACAGCGGTTTTGCTCTCGTGTCCCGATTTAGGCTGGACCTTGCGCCTGCCGGTGATGATCAATGAAAAGCGATTGGGCGTGGCGCTGAACCGGGCCGTGGCCCCAGGCGAGCAGCTGACGGCGGATGATGTCAGAATGGTCGAGATCAGCAATCCGGCGCTAGCCAGCAATGTGCTGACCGATGCCAGCCAGGCTGTGGGGCAGGTGATGCGCTCAGGCGCGCCGTCTGGCGCCTGGCTGCGCAACTTCATGGTGCGGGCGCCCTATCTGGTGCGGGTGAACCAGCAGGTCAAGGTGTCGGCGGAAGGCGAAGGCTTCGCCGCGGAGGCGGAGGGCATGGCGATGGGCAACGCCGCTTTGGGCGAGCAGGTCAATGTCCGGCTGAGCACGGGAAGGGTTGTGCGCGGCATGGTGCGGCAGGATGGCAGCGTTGCTGTGGTTTTTTAGCAGATATCGTCTAGAAAAAGAGTTCAAGAGATTGTTTTTTCGGTCGATAATAGAGTCAGTTGAGTATAGCTTCTGGAAGGCCAGGCCATGAAAATCGACAATTCGGGCAAGCTGTCGGGTACCTACAGCACCCAGAGCAAGACCACTCCCCGGGCGCCGTCCAGTTCCAGCACCAGCGACAGCAGCGCGAGCAGCGACAGTGTGAAGATCAATTCGGTGGCCAGCCGCTTGAGCGCCATCGGCAATGATCCCAGCGCGCAGCAGCCGTCTTTCGACGCCGCCAAAGTGGAGTCAATCAAGTCCGCCATCGCCAACGGCAGCTTCAGCATCAATGCCGACAAGATTGCCGACGGTCTGATCTCCTCGGCTCAGGAACTGCTGCACGGCTGAGCGGCGAACCGGGCGGATCGCCGGTAGCGATGAGGCGACAAGATGTCTGTCATAGATGAATTCACAGAGTTGTGCCGGGCTGAGATAGCACTCATGTCCCGGCTGCTTGCGTTGTTGGAGCAGGAGCAATCCTTGCTGGTCCATAGGCTGGAGCACCAATTGGATGCGCTGGCCGACGAAAAGAGCGAAGTGCTGGACGAACTGGCGCAGCAGTCCGCCTTGCGCGGCAAACTGCTGGCGGAGCAGGGCGTGCAGGATAAGGATACCTTGTATATCTGGCTGGCCGACAAGCCAGCCGCCTGCGAAGCCTGGGTGCAATTGGAAGACGTGGTTGGCCGCGCGCAGGGCGTCAACCAGCTTAACGCCGGCTTCGTATCCGAACGTTTGCAGGAAGTTGAGGGCGCCTTGACCGCATTGCGCGCGGCGGCCGCCTCCACGCTGGGTTACGACCGCGACGGCAATCGTCCCGATGTGGTGACCGGCCGCCGCTTATTGGGATCGGCTTGAGCCGCCGGTCTGTCAGCTTGGCGCCGCAAGGCGCCTTTTCTTTGCCCGCTGTCCGAATCATCGCGGCTGGGCGCAGTCGCCCCCTTTGTGGTATCTTCCCCAGCGGTCCCGTGAAAATCACATCCAGAACCCATGACCCTGATTTCCTTGATTCTCGCCCTGGCCTTGGAACAGTTGCGGCCGCTCGGCAACCGCAACCGGGTGTGGCTGTTGTTCACCCGTTACGCCAACCATCTCGAGCGCAACTTGAATGCCGGTGCCGAACGCCACGGCGTGCTGGCTTGGCTGGCCGCCATCGTGCCCGCCATAGCGCTGAGCCTGTTGGTGTTCTATTCGCTGAAGGCGGTCAGCCCCTTGCTGGCGCTGGCCTTCAACGTGCTGATCCTGTATCTGACCATGGGCTTCCGCCATTTTTCCAGCGCGTTTTCCGAAATTTCGCTGGCCCTGGCGGAGGGACGGGACCTGGATGCGCGCGTAGCGCTGGCCAACTGGACCGGGCAACCCACTGCCGAGTTGTCGGTGGAGGAGATCTCCCGTCTGGCGATAGAGCAAGGTGTGGTGGACAGCTACCGCCACGTGTTCGGAACCATGTTCTGGTTCGTGTTGCTGCCTGGCCCATCCGGCGCCTTGCTGTACCGCTTGTGTTCTATGCTGAATCAGAAGTGGGGCATCCGCGGCGCGACAGATGACTTGTTTGGCCTGTTTGCCGCCAGAGCGGCGGCTTGGCTGGATTGGCTGCCGGTGCGCTTGACGGCGGCGGCTTTCGCCGTGATGGGCGATTTCGAGGATGCCGTGTACTGCTGGCGCTCCCAGGCCAGAACCTGGGGCAACTACGCCAATGGGATTCTGCTGGCCTCCGCCGCCGGCGCGCTGGGCGTCCGCTTGGGCGATCCGCTGCGCCAGGATTATTCGGTGAAATATCGTCCGGAGCTGGGTTTGGGCGACGAAGCCGATCCCAGCTACCTGAGAAGCGCGGTGGGTTTGGTATGGCGATCCGCCTTGTTGTGGCTGGCGGTTGTGCTGTTGATCAGCGTGGCCAGCCATATGGGCTGACGGTGTGTTGCCACTCTCAGGAGTGGCAATTGCTTTATCCGCCGCCGGTCGATTGATGAACATCGGGGCGCGTTGGCGCAATGGCGCAACGTGCCCCTCCGTATTGCAGGAGTGTGTTAAATGTTGTTTTCGGAACTGGGCTTGTCGCCTGAGATCCTGCGAGCGATCGAGGAGCAGGGCTATAGCCAGCCGACGCCGATCCAGGAAAAGGCCATCCCGCTGGTGTTGTCTGGCCGCGACCTGCTGGCTGCGGCGCAAACCGGCACCGGCAAGACTGCCGCCTTCATGCTGCCCATCCTGGAGCGGCTGAAGAAGTTTGCCAATACCAGCGTATCGCCGGCCATGCACCCGGTGCGCGCCCTGGTGATTTCCCCGACCCGGGAACTGGCCGACCAGATCGGCGAGAACGTCAAGAGCTACACCAAATACCTGCCGCTGCGCGCCACCACCGTCTACGGCGGCGTCAATATGGACCCGCAGACGCAGGAATTGCGCCGCGGCGTGGAAATCCTGATCGCCACGCCGGGCCGTCTGCTGGATCACATCCAGCAGAAGTCGATTCAGCTGAACAAGGTGGAAGTGTTGGTGCTGGACGAGGCCGACCGCATGCTGGACATGGGCTTCATCCAGGATATCCGCAAGATCATGGGCATGCTGCCCAAGGACAGGCAGACGCTGCTGTTCTCCGCCACCTTTGCCCCGGAAATCCGTCGGCTGTCGGCGGATTTCATGCATTCGCCGCAAACGGTGGAAGTGGCCCGTCAGAACGCCACCAACGACCAAGTCGAGCAGCTGGTGTTCCAGGTGGACAACTTCAAGAAGCGCCAGCTGCTGGCCCACTTGATCCGTTCGCGCGAGATGAGCCAGGTGATCGTGTTCTGCAAGACCAAGATCAGCGCCGACCAGTTGGCGCGCGATCTGAAGCGCGACGGCCTGGATGCCGAGGCGATTCACGGCGACAAGACGCAGGGCGCGCGGCTGGAGACGCTGGCCGGATTCAAGGACGGCAATCTGCGCGTGCTGGTGGCCACCGACGTGGCCGCGCGCGGCCTGGATATTTCCGAGCTGCCGTATGTGGTGAACTTTGAGCTGCCGAACTCGCCCGAGGACTATGTGCATCGGATCGGCCGTACCGGCCGGGCCGGAGCCAAGGGCGTGGCGATTTCGCTGATGTCCCCGGAAGAAACCAAGCAGCACGAGGCGATCGAGCGCCTGACCAAACAGACGCTGCCGCCGCAGAACGTGGATGGCTTCTGGCCGTCCTGGTTGCCGCGGCCGAAACCGGCGCAGCGCGAACCGGCGATGTCGTCGATGCCGGTGCTGGCGGCCGTCAAGGGCGAAGGCCTGAAGCAGCCGCGCCCGCCTGGCCGCCGCAGCCGCAAAGGCAAGCGCGAGATTCCGGCGTTGCTGTTGCCTCCACGCTACAAAGTGGAGCTGATTCGCTGATTTTGACGCAACCCCGCTTTGGCGGGGTTTGTTTTTTCAACGATCCCGCGCGGGCGGAGGTATGCTTCAAACATGTCAGGACATCAGATCCTGCGAAGGGGAGAATGCGTATGAAGAAAAGTCTGGTTTATGTATTGAGCGCTGGCGGCGTCATGCTGGGCGCTGGCGCGGCCGCGCAGGCGGAGCCGTTGCAGATGGCGATGGAGCCGACGCTGAGCAGCCATGGCAGCGCTTTGCTGACGAAAAAGAGCCGGGATGGCGCGGCCGACTTTGAGCGGCTTTCCCAGCTGCGCGGGCTGGTGCATAACAGCTCGATTCATTGCAGCAATCCGGGCTGCCCGCTTTGCAATCCGCAGGGACAGTTGCCGAAAGCGCTATGAATTGTTGAGCCGGGAATGAAAGCGCAAGGGCCGTTTGTCGCGAGACGACCGGCCCTTTTGCCTTGCGCCGTCAGGCGGCGTCGTCAGGCCGGGGCGGCAGCGCGGCGATGTCGCGCACCGGGGTGCCGGCATCGCGCTTGGCGTCGGTATGGCGGAACTGGTCGCGGACCTCCTGCACCAGCAGGAAAGGCGTGTCCGGCGGCAAATGCTCGCTCCAGGTACTGATGGCGGGTTCCTCCGCGGCCGGCGCAAGCGGCGCGTGGCCTACGGCATAAGTCTCGAACTGCCACAGCACGGTCAGCGCCGTCAGGATCTGCAGCAATCTGCGTTGTGAATATCGGAGTTGTGGCGTCATGTTAGCAATAGACGGGCTGGCGCCGCAAAAGTTGCAGCCGGCTACTATACCATCAACTGGCGATGGTTATGCTATTTGATTGATAGTGCTCGGCTGGGTCGATGTGGGTCATCACGTCCAGCACCGGATGGCTGCGCATGACGCGCTGCTGGGCTTCTTCGGTGATGGCGTGGGCCTGGAACACATTGATGCTGCCGTCGACTTCCAGATGCACGTCCACCAGGATCAGATCGCCCATCTTGCGCGTGCGCAGGTCGTGCACGCCGATGATGCCTGGGGTGTCCAGCAAGGTGGCGCGAATGGCCGCGACATCGTCTTCGCTGGCGGCGCGGTCCATCAGATCATGCAGCGCGTCCCAGGCGAAGCTCCAACCCATCTTGCCCACCAGCAGCCCCACCACCAGCGCGGCCACCGGGTCCAGTATCGGATAGCCCAGCAGGTTGCCGGCGACGCCGGCCGCCACCACCAGCGATGACGCGGCGTCGGAGCGCGCGTGCCAGGCATTGGCCACCAGCATGCTGGAGCGCACCCGCTGCGCAGCCGCCAGCATGTAGCGGAACAGGCTTTCCTTGGCGATCAGCGCCAGCGCGGCGATCCACAAGGCCAGCGCATGCACCGACGGAATGTCTTCGGGATGGATGAACTTGTTCGCGGCGGAATACAGCATGCCGCCGCCCACGGCCAGCAGCAGCAGGCCCAGCACCAAAGACGCGGCGTTCTCATAGCGCTGATGGCCGTATTGATGATCGTGGTCCGGGCCCTTGCCGCTGTGCTTGCCGGCGAACAGCACGACAAAATCGGCGAACAGGTCGGACAGCGAATGGATGCCGTCGGCGATCAGGGCGGAAGAGTGCGCCCAGGCGCCGACGATGATCTGTACCGTGGACAGGACGATATTGACCACCACGCTGACCAGCGTGCTGGTGCGCGCGGCCTGCTGGCGTTCGGCGCTGTC
This sequence comes from Chromobacterium sp. ASV23, assembly GCF_016428945.1. Taxonomy (NCBI): domain Bacteria; kingdom Pseudomonadati; phylum Pseudomonadota; class Betaproteobacteria; order Neisseriales; family Chromobacteriaceae; genus Chromobacterium; species Chromobacterium sp. ASV23. The sequence goes on along the minus strand of NZ_JAELTR010000073.1, from coordinate 1,845 downwards.
CGGTTCCTTGCGCGTGTCGATGTGGTGGTGGCTGTGGCTCATCTCGGTTGTCCGTGCGAGGGAAGGCGCTATTTTCTCATTGTTTTTGCTATCGGTCATTAAATTTCGATTGCAAAAGTAAATGATAATGAAAACGAGAATGAGCTGCATAGACCTTGTCGGTCACATGGCTTACCAGTGCGTGGAAAGCAGGTACAGCAAGTAGACCAGGCCTAGCAACACCATGCTGCCGCTGAGCCAGCAGGCGAGGCCGAGCAAGACCTCGCGCGCGGGCGGGCGGTGCTCGCGCCAGCGCAACCAGGCTTGGCGACGAGCTTGGCTGTCCAATAACAGCAGCCAGCCTTGCAGCGTGATATCGGCCCAGCGCTCGGTGCCTTGTTGCCATTGCTCGCCGTCGAAATGCAGATGGGGGTGAGGAAGATGCAGCTTCATCGTTTGCCTCCGCGCGCCGATACCACACTTTAGGCTTAGCAGATCAGCGGCCGCTTTGTGGCGCGCACCGCTATAATCGAGCGATGGAAAACACACTGCTTCCCCCGTTCGCCGCCTTGACGCCGGACGCCATTCTCGATGCGGTCGAGAGCCTGGGCCTGAGGGCCAGCGGCAGCCTGCTGGCGCTGAACAGCTATGAAAACCGCGTCTATCAGATCGGCATCGATGACGCGCCGCCGCTGATCGCCAAGTTCTACCGACCACAGCGCTGGAGCGACGCGGCCATCCTGGAGGAGCACGCATTCAGCCTGGCGCTGGCCGAGCGCGAGATTCCGGCGGTGCCGCCGCTGTTGTTGCAGGGCCAGACCTTGCATCATCACGGCGGTTTCCGCTTCGCCTTGTTCGAGCGCCGCGGCGGCCGGGTGCCGGAGCTGGACCGGGCCGACACGCTGCAATGGATTGGCCGTTTCCTCGGCCGCATCCACGCCTTGGGCCGGACCGAGGCTTATCAGCATCGTCCGGTCCTGGATTTGCAAAGCTTTGGTCGCGAGCCGGCCGCCTTCATCTTGGCCGGCGACTGGCTGCCGCCGGAGCTGGCGCCGGTATATCGCGGCGTGGCGGAGCAGGCGCTGGACGGCGTGGCGCGATGTTTCGAGCGCGCCGGTCCTGTCACCGCTTTGCGGCTGCATGGCGACTGCCATGTCGGTAATCTGTTGTGGACCGACGCCGGTCCGCACTTCGTCGATTTCGACGACAGCCGCAGCGGGCCGGCGGTACAGGATTTGTGGATGCTTTTGTCGGGCGAGCGAGAGGAGCAGTCGCGCCAATTGGCCGAAGTCTTGGCCGGCTACGAAGACTTCTGCGACTTCGATTTGCGCGAGCTGAACCTGGTGGAAGCCCTGCGCACGCTGCGGCTGATCCACTACAGCGCCTGGCTGGCGCGGCGCTGGCATGATCCGGCGTTTCCGGCTGCCTTCCCGTGGTTTGGCAGTCCGCGCTATTGGGAGGAGCAGATTCTGGGGCTGCGCGAGCAGATCGCGCTGATGGACGAGCCGCCGCTGTGGTCCAACTGACGCGCTGAATTAGTTTTCCTGGCTGGGTTCGGGCTTGCGCTGCATGCGGTTCTTGACCCAGCTTTCAAACTGATCGGCCGCTAGCGGCTTGGCGAAATAATAGCCTTGTCCCATCACGCAGCCGCGCTCGCCGACGAAGCTCAGGTCCTTGGGCGTTTCAATGCCTTCGGCCACCGTGGTCAGCTGCAGCCGGCGCGCCAGTTCCAGTATGCTGTTGAACACCGCCTCCAGGTGCGGCTTGTTGGAGATCGACGTCACCAGCGACTGGTCGATTTTCAGCTCGGTGAACGGGAAGCGCATCAGTTGCTGGAAGGTGGCGAAGCCGGTGCCGAAGTCGTCG
>NZ_JAELTR010000072.1:0-17105 GCF_016428945.1 Chromobacterium sp. ASV23 | reverse complement strand
CACCTGGTGTATGGCGGCAGCCGCGCGGCGGAGTGGGAAAAGCGGCTGGCCGGCGTGCCTTACCAGCAGATCGCCGCCGAGGGCGGCGGCATCGTCTCCACCGTGCGCGCCACCCGCTGGCTGGACGAGGAGGAGCTGGCGTTGAAAAGCCTGCCCCGGCTGAAGGCGTTGATGGCCGAGGGCGTGACCACGGTGGAGATCAAATCCGGCTACGGCCTGACCCAAGCGGACGAACTCAAGCAATTGGCCGCCGCGCGGCGGTTGCAGGATTCGCTGCCAGTGGAAGTGGCGGCCACGCTGTTGGCCGCGCACGCGGTGCCGCCGGAATATGCCGGCGACGCCGATGGCTATATCGATCTGGTCATCGAATCCATCCTGCCGGTGGCGGCCAGGGCCGGCCTGGCCGAAGCGGTGGATGTGTTCTGCGAATCCGTCGGTTTCACCCCGGCGCAAACCCGCCGCGTGTTCGAAGCCGCGCGCGGCCATGGCCTGCAAGTGAAGGGCCATGTCGAGCAGTTGTCCAACCTGCACGGGGCGGCGCTGGTGGCGGAGTTCGGCGGCCTGTCGGCCGACCATATCGAATACCTGGACGAAGAGGGCATCGCCGCGCTGCAGCGCGCCGGCACGGTGGCGGTGTTGCTGCCCGGCGCTTTCTATTTCCTGCGCGAGACGCAAAAGCCGCCGGTGGACCAGCTGCGCGCCGCCGGCGTGCCGATGGCGGTGTCCACCGACCTGAACCCCGGCACCAGCCCGTTTGCTTCGATCCGGCTGGCGATGAACCAAGCCTGCGTGCTGTTTGGCCTGACGCCGGAAGAAGCGCTGGCCGGCGTGACCCGCCACGCGGCGCAGGCGCTGGGCCGCGGCGCCACGCATGGCCGCCTGGCGGCTGGCTATGTGGCGGACCTCTTGGTATGGGACATCGAACATCCGGCCGAGATCGCCTATAGCGTGGGCGTGCCGGTGTTGAAACAGCGCGTGTTCCGCGGGACGGTTCAACACATCGATTAACCGCATGACCGCCACGCAAACGCCGCGGCGGTGTGGCGCAAGACAAGGATTCAGCGATGAGCATCAATATGAGCGTGTGGACCGGCCGCATCGACGCCGGCGAAGGCGAGGCGGCGCGGCGCTGGCACCAGGTGGTGCAGGCCTTGCCGGAAGGCGGCGCGCCGGGCATCGCCATCATCGGCTTCGCCTGCGACGAAGGCGTGCGGCGCAATCAGGGCCGCGTCGGCGCGGCCGGCGGCCCGAATGCCTTGCGCAAGGCCTTGGCCAATCTGGCCTACCACCCCACGCAGCCGCTGTACGACGCCGGGGACGTGGTGTGCGACGCCGGCAATCTGGACGCCGCCCAGCGCAAGCTGGCCTTGAAGGTGCAGCAAGTTTCCGCCGCCGGCCATCTGCCGCTGGTGCTGGGCGGCGGCCATGAAACCGCCTACGGCCACTGGCTGGGCCTGGCCGATGCCCATCCCGGCAAGCGCATCGGCATCGTCAATTTCGACGCCCACTTCGACTTGCGCGATGCCGACGAGGCCACCAGCGGCACGCCGTTTGCGCAGATCGCCGCCGACTGCGCGCAGCATGGCCAGCATTTCCGCTACTTGTGCCTGGGCGTGGCCGAAACCGCCAACACCCAGGCGCTGTTCGACACCGCGCGGCAGCTGGGCGCCGAGTGGCGGCTGGATACCGACATGAATGGCTGGCAGCTGGCCGACATCCGCGGCCAACTGGCCGATTTTCTCGACAGCGTGGACGTGGTCTATCTGACCATCGATCTGGACGTGCTGCCGGCGGCGCAGATGCCGGCGGTGTCGGCCCCTGCCGGCTACGGCGTGGACATCGCGGTGGTGGAGTCGCTGGCTGCGCGCATCGCCAAGAGCGGCAAGCTGGTCGGCGCCGACCTGGTGGAATTCAACCCGGAATACGACATCGACAGCCACGGCGCCAAGGCGGCGGCGCGGCTGGCCTGGTCGTTGGCGCGCAATCTGCGGCGTTAAAAGCTGAATTTCAGCCACGAAACCCACGAAAAGCACGCAAAAGCGTGGGCTATGGATGAGCGAGAGGAAGCGTTGAGTCTGGTTTCTTTTCGTGTCCTTTCGTGGTTTTCGTGGCCAATCAGGCATGTAAGTTTTACAGAGGAGAGCCCCCATGACCGACCCGCGTTTTGACGCATCCCGCCATATCCGCGCGCCGCGCGGCAGCGAGAAGACCTGCAAGAGCTGGTTGACCGAAGCCGCCTACCGCATGATCCAGAACAATCTGGACGCCGAAGTGGCCGAACACCCGCAAAGCCTGGTGGTGTACGGCGGCATTGGCCGCGCCGCCCGCAACTGGGAGTGCTACGACAAGATTCTGGATACCCTGCAGCGGCTGGAGGACGACGAAACGCTGCTGGTGCAGTCCGGCAAGCCGGTGGGCGTGTTCAAGACCCACGAAAACGCGCCGCGGGTGCTGATCGCCAACTCCAATCTGGTGCCGCACTGGGCCAATTGGGAGCACTTCAACGAGCTCGATAAAAAGGGCCTGATGATGTACGGCCAGATGACGGCCGGCTCGTGGATTTATATCGGCTCGCAGGGCATTGTGCAGGGCACGTATGAAACGTTTTACGCGGTGGCCAACCAGCACTTCGGCGGCAAGCCGCAGGGGCGCTGGATTCTGACCGGCGGCCTGGGCGGCATGGGCGGCGCGCAGCCGCTGGCCGCCACCATGGCTGGATTTTCCATGATCGCCGTCGAATGCGACGAAACCCGCATCGATTTCCGGCTGAAAACGCGCTATGTGGATCGCAAGGCCAAGACGTTGGACGAAGCGCTGGCGATTCTGGAAGACGCCAAGCAATCGGGCAAGGCGGTGTCGGTGGGCCTCTTGGGCAACGCCGCCGACGTATTCGCCGAGCTGGTGGCGCGTGGTATCACGCCGGACGTGGTCACCGACCAAACCTCGGCCCACGACCCGGTGCACGGCTATCTGCCGCAGGGCTGGACCGTGGCCGAATGGCGCGACAAGCAGAAGACCGCCGCCGCCGAAATCACCGCCGCCGCCAAGAAGTCCATGGCTGTGCAAGTGCGCGCCATGCTGGCGCTGCAAAGCCGCGGCGCGGCCACGCTGGATTACGGCAACAACATCCGCCAGATGGCGCTGGAAGAGGGCGTGCAAAACGCCTTCGACTTCCCCGGCTTCGTTCCGGCCTATATCCGCCCGCTGTTCTGCGAGGGCATCGGCCCCTTCCGCTGGGTGGCGCTGTCCGGCGACCCGGAAGACATCTACAAGACCGACCAGAAGGTGAAGGAACTGATCCCGGACGATCCGCACCTGCACAACTGGCTGGACATGGCCAAGGAACGCATCGCCTTCCAGGGCTTGCCGGCGCGCATCTGCTGGGTGGGCCTGAAAGACCGCGTCCGCCTGGGCCTGGCCTTCAATGAAATGGTGAAGAACGGCGAGCTGAAGGCGCCCATCGTCATCGGCCGCGACCACCTTGACTCCGGCTCCGTCGCCAGCCCCAACCGCGAAACCGAATCCATGAAGGACGGTTCCGACGCCGTGTCCGATTGGCCGCTGCTCAACGCCTTGCTGAATACCGCCGGCGGCGCCACCTGGGTCTCGCTGCACCACGGAGGCGGCGTGGGCATGGGCTTCTCGCAGCATGCCGGCGTGGTCATCGTCTGCGATGGCACCGACGCCGCGTCCGAGCGCCTGGGCTGCGTGCTGCGCAACGACCCGGCCACCGGCGTGATGCGCCATGCCGACGCCGGCTACGACATCGCGGTGAACTGCGCCAAGGAACAGGGCCTGGACCTGCCGATGCTGAAGTAAGCGCGTAGGGCGGAAGCCCCGTCGGCGGGGCGTTCCGCCTACCTCGTTATGGGAGAGCAGGAAGTGCATGCAAGCGATTTGATCGGCGAATGGAGGCTGGACGATTTCATCGTCCACCGCGAAAACGGCGAGGCCTTCCATTGGCCTGGCGAGCAGAGCGGCACGCTGATCTATACCGCCAGCGGCTACGTCAGCGTGGCGCAGAACCGCCAGCCGCTGGCCAATCCGAGCCCGGAAGACGCGCAGCGGGTGTCCAACTTCTACACCGGCCGCTGGCGGCTGGGCAAGGAGCCGGGCGTGGTCTACCACACCGCCTTGCAATCCAGCGCGCCGGCGGTCATCGGCCAGACCATGCGGCGGGAGGTGGAACGGCTGCCCGATGGGCGGCTCAAGCTGTCCGGCCAGGGATTGAAAGAACGCGTGACGCTGATCTGGTCCCGCATCGGCTGAATCCGGCCCGGATCAGCCATCGATGAGCAAAACATAAGAGAAGCAAGAGAGACAGAAGCCATGAGCATCCTCAACATCGTACCGGGCCAGCTGACGCTGGCCGACCTGCGCCGTGTTTCACGTGAAACCGGCCTGCAATTGCAGATCGATCCGTCCGCGCATGCGGAGATCGACGCCTCCGCCGCCACCGTGGCGCGCGTGCTGGCCGAGGGCCGCACCGTCTACGGCATCAACACCGGTTTTGGCCTGTTGGCCAATACCAAGATCGCCACCGAGGAGCTGGAGCTGCTGCAGCGTTCCATCGTACTGTCCCACGCCGCCGGCATTGGCCAGCCGATGGAAGACAGCACCGTGCGCCTGGTGATGGCGCTGAAGATCAACTCGCTGGCGCGCGGCTTCTCCGGCATCCGCCGCCAGGTCATCGACGCGCTGGTCGCGCTGTTCAACCGCCAGATCTACCCGGTGATTCCGCAGAAGGGTTCGGTCGGCGCGTCCGGCGACCTGGCGCCGCTGTCGCATATGAGCGCGGTGCTGATCGGCGAGGGCGAGGCTTTTGTCGATGGCAAGCGCGTGTCCGGCGCCGAGGCGATGCGCGCCGCAGGCCTGGAACCGATCACCCTGGCGCCGAAGGAAGGCCTGGCCTTGCTGAACGGCACCCAGGCATCCACCGCCTTCGCGCTGGAAGGGCTGTTCGCCGCCGAAGACCTGTACGTGTCCGCCACCGTGGCCGGCAGCCTGTCGGTGGAAGCCGCGCTGGGCAGCCGCACCCCGTTCGACGCGCGCATCCACGCAGTGCGCGGCCATCAAGGCCAGATCGATGCCGCCAGCCTGTATCGGCAGCTGCTGGACCATAGCGACATCGAGCGCTCGCATGAAAACTGCGGCAAGGTGCAAGACCCGTACTCGCTGCGCTGCCAGCCGCAGGTAATGGGCGCCTGCCTGACGCAGATCCGTCACGCCGCGGAAGTGCTGCGCGTCGAGGCCAATGCCGTTTCCGACAACCCGTTGGTGTTCGCCGGCGACAACGACATCCTGTCCGGCGGCAACTTCCACGCCGAGCCAGTAGCCTTCGCCGCGGACAACCTGGCGCTGGCCATCGCCGAAATCGGCTCCTTGTCAGAGCGCCGCATGGCGCTGCTGATCGACAGCAATCTGTCCAAGCTGCCGCCGTTCCTGGTCAACAACGGCGGCGTCAACTCCGGCTTCATGATCGCCCAGGTGACGTCCGCCGCGCTGGCCAGCGAGAACAAGTCGCTGGCCCACCCAGCATCGGTGGACAGTCTGCCCACCAGCGCCAACCAGGAAGACCACGTCTCCATGGCCACCTTCGCCGGCCGCCGCCTGAAGGAGATGGCCGGCAACACCGCCGGCATCTTGGGCGTCGAGCTGCTGGCGGCGTGCCAGGGCATAGACTTCCGCGCGCCTAACCAGTCCAGCGAGAAGCTGGAAGCGGCCAAGGCGATGTTGCGCGAGCAGGTGGCGTTCTACGACAAAGACCGCTACTTCGCGCCGGACATCGAAAAAGCCGCCGCCCTGGTGGCCAGCGGCCGCTTCAATGGTTTGATCGGCGGCGGGGTGCTGCCGTCGCTGTAAAGTAGGGCGGAAGCCCCGGCGTTGCCGGGGCGTTCCGCCGCATGAGCGTCATCCGTTTATGGTGATGGAAAGCAAGGGCAGGCGAGAGGCCTGCCCTTGTTTCATTTTGCAGCGGGCTTACAACAGCTCGAATGAAAGCAACACCGCGCACACCGACATGCCGCACAAGCCAAAGACAAAAGCGATGTCCGCATGCCGTTCCAAACGGCCCCAGCTGGGGCGGCGTATCGATAAGTAAGACAGTACGGCGCTGATCAGGAAAATCACGCTGTCGTCGGCCAGCAGCTCGTCGATCATGGTGCCGATATGGCCAACCTTCATCAGCTTGATGATGGGGATGACGGTCATGCATACGCCCAGCATGGTGGCGGAAGTCGGCAGGATGTGGTGGGCAAGGTTTCGCATGCTGCAAATCTCTTCTGGAGACACTAGGGGCTGTTGACGTTTGGTGAGTGGATCGCGTTTGAGCCGATTTGTGCCGGAAGCAAGGCGCACAGTCCGCCGCATAGTCATTCTATGCAAGGGCTGGGCAACGCGGCTTCCGGCACAAAGCGGCCAAACCCGCAGGGCCGGGCGCCTTTCGCGCCGACTCTTCGTTGTTCCGCGCTGGCAGAGAATGACTATGCGGCACGCGAAACGCCTCGATTCGCCGCAAAACGCATCCCGGCGCGATCGCTCACCAAACATCAACAGCCCCTAGGGCGGCTGCGCCTTGGCCGCCTCATGGGGATAAGATCAGCAGATTCTAATGGTTGGATGTTGTGCAAGCTTCTAGCGGCAAGGACGGTTTGCAAAGAAACGTAAAGCCTGGCTGCCCAGCGAGAGCGGAATGGTTTTTCCCCGCTTGCTTGCGTTTGAGCGGCATCTCGACAAAACCAACGCCATTGTTCGCATTGCGCTTTGCTATCGCGGCTATCCTTAAATCTAATTGGCATTTAAGCGAAGTGAATATCAGACTGAAAGCGTACGCACACCCATGGAGCGAGGCATGCTGAGCGATGTGTTGACTGAGTTGCTGCCTTACAGCGGCGGCTACCGTGGCGGTTTGAGCAATCATTTGCCGATGACTTTGCAGGCCCTGGCGGAGTTGGGGGCCAGCGACGCCGAGTTGCGCCTGCTGGCGGCCCGGCGCAGCCATCTGGAACCACTGCCAGACGATAGCCGTGATATCGGCGATACCCGCGGCTGGCTGGGCGACGCGCAGAGCGAAGGCGCGTGGCGGCGGCGTTTTGCCTGGGAGCGCGGGCGCGGCTACTGGGCGCGGCATTGGCCGCTTCGCTTGCAATTGGCGCTGGCCGCGCCGGCATCCGCGTCGTTCCACGGCGTGATCCGCTTGGCCTATGCACTGCGCGGCGGCGTGGAGCCGGAGATCGACGCTGCGTTGGCCTATGCGCTGTCGCACTGGCGTTTGCTGCCCTTGCCTGGCCTTGCCAGCACGCCGCTGGGCCTGGGCGAGGTGCTGCGGGACTGGCAGGCCGCGCCTATGCCCATGCCGGAGGATAGCCGGCTGATCTTGGATGACATCGAGGCGGCGCTGGCCTTGCCGGATGTGCCGGAACGTCTGCCGCCGGGCCTGCTGGCCAGCGCGCGCGAGCAACGGCGTTATGCCCGGCTATTGTTCCATGCGCGGCATGAGTTTGACGCGCTGCACCTGCTCACCGGCTGGGAGGCGGCGCTGAGTCTGGCGCGCGGCTATGGGATGAGCGAGGTGCCGGACAGCACGGCCTTGCAGATGCAGGCGGCGCTGCTGGGCATTTATATCTGCAACGGTTGTCCGCCTTTGCCGCGGCCGGGGAGCATGCCGCTGATCGACGCCGGGGAAATCGCCGCGATGGCCCGCTCGCAGGCCGACGATCACAGCATCAAGCTGGCGCTGAGCTGTCTGCGGCTGGCCGAGCTGGAAGACGATGCCGGCTGGCTGATGTTGGCGGCGCATACCGCCCGGCATGGCTGGCGCGGCATGGTGCGCGCATGAAAAAAGCGGCCGTATGGCCGCTTTGCTGATTCTGCCCGCGCTTACTGTACCTTGGCGAAAGCCTGGGCCACATAGGGCGCGTTGGCGGTGTTGAGGCCGGCCACGCACATGCGGCCGCTGCCCACCAGATAGACGCCGAACTGCTCGCGCAGCTTGTCCACCTGGGCCTGGCTGAAGCCGGTGTAGCTGAACATGCCGCGCTGGTTCATCAGGTAGCCGAAGTCGCGCTCAGGCAGCGCTTCCTTCAACACCTGTACCAGCACGCCGCGCATCGCCTGGATGCGCTCGCGCATTTCATTCACTTCCGATACCCACAGCGCCCTCAATTCCGGATCGTTCAGCACGGCGGTAATCACCTTGGCGCCATGCGTCGGCGGGCTGGAGTAGTTGCGGCGCACGGTGGCCTTCAGCTGGCCGGCCACCAGCGCCGCTTCGGCGGCGTCGTCGCATACCACGGACAAGCCGCCGCAGCGCTCGCCGTACAGCGAGAAGATCTTGGAGAAGGAATTGCTGACCAGGCAGGGCACGCCGGCATCGGCCATGGCGCGGATGGCGTAGGCGTCTTGCTCCAGGCCGGCGCCGAAGCCCTGGTAGGCGATGTCCAGGAAGGGGATCAATTGGCGCGCCTTGGCCACGGCCACCACTTGGTCCCACTGCGCGTTTGTCAGGTCCGCGCCGGTGGGATTGTGGCAGCAGGGGTGCAGCAGCACGATGCTCTTGGCCGGCAGCGTTTCCAGCTTGGCCAGCATGGCAGGGAAATCGACGCCGCGGGTGGCCGGATCAAAATACGGGTAACGCTCCACCGTGAAGCCGGCGCCTTCGAAAATGGCGATGTGGTTGTCCCAGGTCGGATCGCTGACCCAGACGTTGGACGTCGGGAAATAGCGCTTGAGGAAGTCCGCGCCCACTTTCAGCGCGCCGGAGCCGCCCAGCGTCTGCAGCGTGGCGATGCGGCCGCTTTTCACGGCCGTGTGTTCGGCGCCGAACAGCAGTGCCTGGATGGCGTTGCGATAAGCCGCCAGGCCGTCCATCGGCAGATACGTACACGGCGGCTGCGGCTGGCTGGCCAGCAGCGTTTCGGCCTGCTCCACCGCCTTCAGCCGCGGGATGCGGCCGGCTTCGTCGTAATACAGGCCAATGCTGAGATTGACCTTGTCGGCGCGGGCGTCTTTGCCGAAGGCTTCCACCAGCGACAGAATGGGGTCGCCGGCGTAGGCGTCGATATGTTGGAACACGAGTCTTCTCCTCTAGGTGTGCTGGCGCCCGCCTGTTGCGTCGGCGGGTCGCCCGGTGTGCGGCGCGGCGCTCAGGCCAGGTCGTCGCGTTTCAACGCCAGGCCCATTGCCAGCAGCCACGGCAGAATCAGCCATCCGCCCGCGACATTCAGCAGCGCCACGGTGCGCAGCCGCCGGCTTTTTACCAGCAGCGCGGTGAAGGTGGGCACCAGATAGGCGCCTACCATGGCCAGGCCATCGCCCAGCCAGATGGCGGCCTCCACCAGCTCCGGCCGGTTCTGCCAGCTGCCATAGCACCATAGCAAGATGGCCAGCGCCAACAGCGCGAACAGCAGGTTTCTCAGCAGCGGCAATGGGTTCATGGCGAGGGCGGCAATGGGCAAACCCTTATCGTGCGAGTTTTTTCCTCGGCTGGCAACGGGCTTTTGCGTGAAACAAAGGAATGAAATTCCATAAATCACGGTAGTTTTGGCATGAATACATTGTTTTCATGCCAAACGCTTGTTTGGCCCCGGCAACTTGTTTAGGCTAGGTCTTTTCCAAGCGCAAGGGCGTGGCCATGGCGGTGCAAATCGATTGCGACCCACTGCGGCTGGACCGCGAGCGGATCTACCAGTATCTGTCGCAGCAGTCGTACTGGGCGCGCGGGCTACCGCGCGACCTCTTCGAGCGCTCGCTTGAGCATTCCCTATGCTTTGGCGCCTATGACGAGGCGGGTAGCCAAGTCGGCTTTGGCCGGGTGGTGACCGACCGCGCCACCTTTGCCTATCTGGCGGATATCTTTGTGCTGGATGGGCGGCAAGGGCAGGGCATAGGCAAGCAGATCGTCGCCGCCATGCTGGCGCATCCAGAGCTGCAGAATCTGCGCCGCATGATGCTGGCCACCGCCGACGCCCACGGCTTGTACGCGCAATACGGCTTTACGCCGCTATCCCGACCGGAGCGGCTGATGGAGCGGTTGGAGCAGGAGGTGTACCAGCGGCTGGCAGACGAGCGTGGCGTTTCTAGTCCATGATGTGAAAGTGTGCGGCAAAGGGAGTGCGACGATGCATGCGATGCAGCAACTGACGCAAAAGTATCTACATGGGATGGGTGCAGAGCTGGGCCGCGCCGCGCACAATCATTTTTCGCCAGCGGACTGCGTCAACGTGGCGCCGAGCGATGGCATCACATTTGTCTACCCACGCGATCTGGAAGATTACCGCCGTTATGAGCTGGAGCAAACCAAGTTTGGCATTGCGCCGGCCCGAGTCGACTATGTGGCCGAAGCTACGGCGCTGCCGTTTACCGATGGTTCGCTTGATTACATCATGTCCTCGCATGTGTTGGAGCATATACCGGATGTGATATCTGCCTGGCAGGAATGGGAGCGGGTGTTGAAGCCCGGCGGCATCAATTTCATGGTGGTGCCCAAGCGCAATGCAGAGCCCTCTGACGAGAACCGCCCCATTACTTTGTTGGAGCAGCTGGTGTCCGCTTATGAGCGGCGCGACACGGTGCTTACCTTGCAAGACATGCCCTGGCGCGGCCACTACCATGTCTTCATCCTGCAGGTATTGCTGGCGGCCTTGAACTGGTACAACCAGAACGAAATGGGACATTGGCTATTGGAAGCGGTGGAAGAGACCGACAGCCAAGTCGCCAATGGCCATACCTTGGTGTTGCGTCGTCAGGCTGGCGCCGCGCCCCAATTGTCCACGGTGGTGGAGGCGTTGACGGAGGCTTTCCAAGATGGCCAGGACTGGGACCGGGTGCAGCTGCTGGCGCGCCAGGCGCTATCGTTGAATTTCCGCATGCATGAGGCTTGGCTGTTGTTGTCCGTTGCTGAGCAGCGCCGGCTGGAGATAACCGCTGCGCGCGAGGCGCTGACCCAGGCGCTGATCCTGCAGCCGGGCAACACTAATTACCACAGACAGTATCGAGAGCTGACCGGGCAGACATTTGTTTATCCGATTAGCCTGATCGACTACCTGGCGCGTTCGCTGTGACCGGCAAGCAATTCTGGATCAACCCTTATCAGACTGAGCTGAGCACCCGAATCAGCCGAGTCGACGGTGAACGGGTATGGCTGGAGGCCACCATCTTCTACGCGTTTTCCGGAGGACAGGAGAGCGATAGCGGCAGCATAGGCGGCTACCCTGTTTGTTTGGCGGAGAAGCAGGGGCAGGACATCGCTTATACGCTGGAGCCGGATCACGGCCTGCAAGCCGGCGCCGAGGTGGCGGTGAAAATAGACTGGCCGCGCCGCTATCGGCTGATGCGGCTGCATTTTGCCGCAGAACTGGTGCTGGAGCTGATCTGCCGCCAGACGGCCGGCGTGGCGAAGATAGGCGCGCATATCGCGGCGGACAAGGCGCGGATAGACTTTGCGCTGGACCAGCCGATCACCGCTTTGCTGCCCGTTATTGCCGCCGAGGCGCAGCGGCTGATCGATGCCGATCTGCCCATCGCCAGCGCCTTTTCCGATGAGGCGGCCGAGCGCCGCTATTGGGAGCTGCCCGGCTTCGCCCGCGTGCCTTGCGGCGGCACCCACCTCAAGCGCAGCGGCGAAGTGGGGAACATCGCCCTCAAGCGCCGCAATATCGGCAAGGGCAAAGAGCGCGTCGAAATTTATTTATTGGATGAATGATGTGGTATGACTTTGCCGCAGTCGGCGCCGCCGGCTGCTGGGCCTTGGGCGGCCTGCTGGGCGCCGCGCCTTCCCGCCATTTTGGCCCCTTTGCCTTCACCCGCTTGCGGTTGACGCTGCTGACCATCGTACTGGGCGCTTACAGCCTGCTGTCAGGCGGATGGCATAGCGTCAGCGCGGCCGCATTGTGGCCGGTTCTCATTTCCGGCCTGGCTGGAATCTTCCTAGGCGACACGGTGATGTTCGCCTCGATGAACCGGCTGGGGCCGCGCCGCACCGGCTTGTTGTTCGCCACGCACTCGGTGTTTTCGGTGCTGCTGGGCGTGCTGTTTCTGTCCGAACGCCTGAGCGCCGGCGCCATGCTGGGCAGCGCGCTGGTGTTTGGCGGCGTGCTGCTGGCCGTGGCCTTTGGCCGGCGCGAAGTAGACGCCCACGTATGGGAGCGCAACGACAAGCTGGCCTCCGGGGTCGCCTTGGGCCTGGCGGCCGCGTTGTGCCAAGCGCTGGGCACCTTCTTCGCCAAACCGGCGATGGCGGCCGGGCTGGAGCCGGTCACCGCGTCGGCGCTGCGCATGGGCGTCAGCTGCGGCGCGCACTATCTGCTGTGGGCCAGCGGCTGGCGGCTGGCGAAAAGCCGCGGCCCTTACACGCCGCGCATGCTGGGCCAGACCGCGCTGAACGGCCTGGTGGCGCTGGGCCTGGGCATGACGCTGATCATGCTGGCCTTGCAGCATGCCAACGTGGCCACGGTGGGCATCCTGTCCGCGCTGAGCCCGGTGCTGATCCTGCCCATGCTGTGGGTAGTGTTGCGGCGCCCGCCGCCGCCGCTGGCCTGGATAGGCGCGGCGGTCAGCTGCGCCGGCACCGCGCTGGTTGTGCTGCGCTGAGCCGTGCCACGCTATGCAAAAACCGCGCTGACTAGGCGCGGTTTCACGTGGAACGGTTGGGCGATCAATACTTGATGCAGGCGAGCAGGGCGATGTTGCGGGGGCGGGTTTCTGTCGCGACGCGAGGAGTACCAGAACCGCCCGTTATTGTGCCGTCCGTTGCATCAACACTAATTTGTACTGCCGAGTTAGCTCCAACACTCGGGAATGTAATCCCCGCGCCGGTCGACCAGATTTGAGCGTTGTTATGCCGGTGACCTTGGAAGGCGTCTAATTGCAAGCTACCAAATCCACGGTCAGGGGCATCCACGTTTCGTCCAGCATTCCAGCCGCGAATGAACTCCCCGCAGAGGTTGGGGACAGCAAAAGTCGTGACCCCGTCGCCGCCATAAAGATTTTTCAGCGCGGCGCTCAGCGAGGGGTAGTCTTTGCATGGATAGGATTTGCCATCGGCAATCAACCAGCCGGCTGGGGCGGTGGGCATCGCAAAATAAGCCACCATCCCGGCCGGCGCGGCGGATGCGACGGAGTCGGAAAATGCCATCTGACTCCATGGCAGCCAGCCGCCGTTGTTGACGCGATGGCGCATCCAGCGGGTGCCGTCCGTGCCATATGCAGTTTGAGTCACCCATACTGAGCCGGAAGAACCTACAGGGGGGATGGGATTGACGTTGGAGACTGTCAACACTACGCCGTATTGAGTAGGGGCACCAGATGTTGACGAATTGTAGGCAGTGGTTCCGGACGTCGCGATGGCGTCTAGACTCGCAACAGCGTCAGCATTAACGGTCTGAGTCAATGCATCGGTAATGCCATACCCGGCCAGAGTGGATGCCCTGTCGGCCTTGCCGGCAAGCAGCTTAGCGATGGACGCCGCGAAGTTGGAGTCATTGCCCAGCGCTGCCGCCAGCTCCTGCAAGGTGTTCAAGGCTCCTGGCGCGCCGGCTACCAGCCCATCCACCGCCGCTTTCAGGTCAATCTTGCTGGCGGCGTCGGTAATGCCATAGCCTGCAAGCGTGGAGGGCTTGGTAGTACCGCCCCAGGCGATGTTCTGCACCGCCTGCAGCAGCTGATCCTTGCGCGCCGGGTCCGGGGTCTGACCGCTGCTCTTGAGGACGGACAGCAGCTCCTGTTGCGTGGACTGAACGGCGGATTGCACGCCGTTGAGCCAATCCGAGGTGACGATGGTGCCGAGTTCGCCGGTGGCGGGGTTGCCGTCATGGAACAGGCCATCCGGGCTGGTGATGGGTTTGAGCTGGTCTTGCATGGAAAGCGCCTCCCGCTGGTAAAGAGAAATCGGCCGCGAGGGCCGATGACAGATGTCGCCGATTGAGAATGGAGGCGATTGTGCGGCAGGAGGCTTGGGTGGATCAGTGGACGGATTTCAGTGCTAAATAGAAACAGCCACTCCGAATCGGAGTGGCTGTTTCTAGACGTTACTTTTTAAGCGTCACTAGCGATCTTTTTGAGATTGGAAATAATTTCCAGTGAGATTTTTTTCACATCCTGAAGCGTAGTCTGTTTGAATAGTTCCAGCTTCCTCATTCGTTCGATTGACAGTTGTTCCTTTTGTATGCGCAGTGCCTGGGCATTCGACAGTACTGTTTCGCATGCATCTGATATACTTTTCCCACTTGCCTGGATATATGTTGCCATATACTTACCGGGTGTAGCCTTGTAGCTTGATTCTTTCAACTCTTTAGCCTCAGCTTCGCGCATTTGGTACTCTTGGTCGAATCTAGACAGGTTGTTGTATAATTGGGCGGCAATATTATCTATTACGGCAGCCTCTCGGTTGGCGATGTCTTGTAGTGGTTTTTCTAGTATTTTCCCATTAATGTAATAGTAATCAAGTTTCCGATCCAAAAGATCCGGAGGCACATTGTTGATATCCAGCTCAACCAGAGATCCATCACAAGGCCAGAGTGTTGAAATATCTTGTGCTAAAGAGCGAATTGAGCCATCTGTCTCGTAAACCACTTTCAGCGTGTTGGGAGAAAATTTCTTTTGGGATTCATACCAGTCTTCCCCATTGCCATCGCGAAGATAGAGCGTATTTGGCATCGCATTTTCAGGGGTGTATTGTTTCAGGTTAAGTAGTTGTCTCATGGTAATCGCCTTAGATAGAGGAAATAGTATACCAAGTGCCGTTGATCTGTTTTTGTAATGGGCGGCGTTGCACCACGTCAGGGAAGGCGTCAGTATTGCCATTCACTACCCCAGTTATGACGTAACCTGCAGTGTCGGAGTAACCTGGGCCATTCCAGATCATGACGCTTTCCATTGCGCCCAATCGGATATCTTGTACGAATGAGCCTGGATTTAAGTTACCAGAGTGCCAAATGCGCTTTTGTTTGCTTTTCACACCATCCCATTGTGTACGGCTGTCGCGACTGACGCGCAGATATAATTCATCGTCATAGTTGGCTATCAGCTGTACACCTGCTGAGCTACCGCTAGAAGGGAAGTTCAGTAAGGTGTCGCTATACCCAGAACGCTGTACGGTGTAGACGCCAGGTGCCAAGTCCCCATCTTCTTGACCATCCGCCAATGTGCCTCGATAGCTGTAGGTATTGGTATTTTGCTTATCTAACGCAGTTTTAAGATCAGTTTGGCTAACGGCATCAGCAATGCCATAACCGGATAGTGTGGATGCTTTGTCAGCTTTTGCTAGTAAGACGGGGCTGTCCTCATGTACCAGCGTATGCCAAGGATTCCAGCGCTTGGCATCGTCGTTACGAGTGCGAAAACGCATGATGCTGCCGCTGCCGTAATCGGCTGTCAGCTGGCAGGAGTAGTCGATGCTGCCGCCTAGGCCGCCGAAGGCGATGAACGGGCCATTGACGCCGCTGGAAGTCCCATAGTTGAAGCCCATTTCGCCAGCGGAGATCGAGGTATCCAGGGATGTGCCGTCATCTGTATGAACCCGGTAGCGACGTTTCTTGATGATTTGGCTGTCATTTCCTGAATGCCACACCCGATATTCGCCGCCAGCCGCTTCTTTCAACATCAAGGTATCGTCGCCATACCCCTTATGAACCAGCGCCACCGCGCTATTGCCGGGCCGGTGCAGGCCCAGCGACGGGAAGTCGGCGCCGGTGGAGCGCAGTTCCAGCGTCCCGTTGGTGTAGAGGTTATTGTCGTAGGTATTGGGCGTGGTTTTGATGATCTGCGAGGTTTGAGCGGTGGTCAGTGCCAGCGTATTGATGCCGTAGCCGGCCAGACTATTGGTTTTATCGGCTTTGGCGGCGAGTTTGTTGGTGATTGACGTAGCGAAGTTGTTGTCGTTACCCAACGCCGCCGCCAGTTCCTGTAGCGTGTTCAGCGCGCCGGGCGCGCCGCTGACCAGGCCATCCACCGCCGCTTTCAGCTCGGCCTTGGTGGCGCCGTCGGTGATGCCGTAGCCGGCCAGCGTGGTGGCGGCATCGCTCAGTTTGCGCCAGGATGGCCAGTTCCCGCCGTAGCGGCAGCGATACCAAATGCCCGCATTGGCATAGCTCTGGTATTGCTGATAGACCATTTGCCCATCGGAATATACGAACAGTAGGCCGGCCTGGGCTGTTGGATAGTTAATGCCGTTGGCAGCGTAGGCATCGGCAGGATTGTGGTACAGGCCGTCGTCCGTGATGTTGTTCAAATCGACCCTATCGCCGAGCTGGGGTCGCAGCGTCAAACCATCCGTAATGCCGTATCCCGCCAAGGTGGTAGGTTTGCTGTTGCCGCCCCAGGCGATTTTCTTCACGGCCTGCAATAGCTGATCCTGGCGCGCCGGATCGCTGGCTTGGCCGGTATCTTTGAGCACCGACAGCACTTCCTGTTGGGTGGCCTGGAGGGCGGATTGCACATTGTTCAGCCAGTCGGCGCTGACGATGGTGCCGAGTTCGCCGGAGGCGGGGTTGCCGTCGTGGAATTTCTGGTCCGGCGTGGGAATGGGTTTGATGGGGTCTTGCATGGGCGCTCCTGAGGAATGGATGGGAGGCGGCTTGCCGCTGGCGGCAGGGCCGGGTGAGGAGAGGGTCGGGCAGAGGGCATGCGCAGCGCGGGCTTACGGCTGGTAGGCGAAGTAAACGAAGGTGTGGGCCGGTTTGAGGTCCTGGATCATTTCCTCCAGCCTGGGGTCGCCGAAGGCGGTGAGGCGTTCGCCCGCCAGCGATTGGCCGGCGCGGAACTGGTAGGGACGGACCTTGCTGCCGAACACCGTCACCTGCCACACCCAGGGGATGTCTTCGCTCCACAGCTGCTGGCCGGCGCGGTTGACGCCGGCGCGGAACGGCTGCGGCTCGGCGATCTGGATCTTGTAACCCATGCCGGCGGCCAGCCGGGTGAAGTAGGGGATGGACAGGCCGCCGGTTTCGGCCAGCTTGGCCAGCACGGCCTGCTGACGCTGCTGGTAGGGCGCGCCGGGCGGCGGCGTCAGGCCGCAGACGCGCTCCCAGTCCGGCAGCAGCGCCTCGGCTTGCAGCGGGGTGACGGCGCCGGCCAGCTGGCGGGCAGAGCTTTGCGCGCGGTCCAGCGCC
>NZ_JAELTR010000071.1:0-17866 GCF_016428945.1 Chromobacterium sp. ASV23 | reverse complement strand
GCTCCAGCACCGCAGTCAGGCGCAGCCAGCCTCGCTGCAGCAGGCTGTAATGCTCGCCGCCCAACCGCGCGACGCCGGCCATTTCACGCAGCGGCGCCTGGCGCTGGTCGCACCCCTCCAGCCGGACCCGGAACAGCGCGTGGAGGGGCACCAGGCCGTAATCTCGCGATTCGGTCGCAATCGGCCCTCCATACGTCGATGCCAGCACGGGTTGATCCAGCGTCGCCAGATTCAGGCGATCAATCGCGCCCAGCCTGCAAGACACCGCCAGCCCCTCGCCGCTGTCCGCCACGAAGGTGGCGTGGCCGCCGCGGCGCACGTTGGCCAGCTCATCCTCATCGACATAGGCATCGCCGCGCATGCCATACGGCCCGACCACTTGCAGCAGACGCTCGCCAGCCGCCACCACAGTGCCGGCGCGCAGCGCGTCGCTTACGTCGGCCAGCCGGCCATCGAACGGCGCGGTCAGCCATAAGCGCTTTTCCTGCTGCGCCAGGCCCTCTACCTGCTGTTGCGCGGCTTGCCACTGTTTCTGCAGGGTCTGCCCTTGCTGCTGCAAGGCCGTGTTGAACGGTTGCTGCGCTACTCGCCAGGCCAGGCCGCGCTCTATGACACGGGCTACCGTCAGCTGTTGCGCCAGCGTGGGGGAATACAGTTTGAGCAACAACTGGCCCTTTCGCACCCGCTGGCCGTCCTTCGCCAGCACCTCGGCTACGACGGCGCCTTCCGGCGCATATAACCCTTGCGATTGCGCCGCGCCCATCACCGCCGGGCTGGCGATATCGTTTTGCCAGGGCAAGATGAGGAATAGCAACACCAAACCCAGTAACGCGGCGCTGCGACGCGTCTCGCTCTGCCAGCGCAAATCTGCCCGCCGCAGCCACCAGATCCGCAACTCGCCGACAATCGGACGCGCGATGAACCAGCCCAGCTCAACCGCCAGCAGCAAGATGCCCAAAGCCTTGAAGAACAGGTGATACACCAGAAAAGCGATCGAAGTGAACAACACCAGGCGATATAGCCAGGTTGCCCAGGCGAACAGGATCAGGCCGCGCTGCCGCGCGGGCGGAAAGCGTTCCGGCACGGGATCGTCCAAACCCAGCAGGACGCGGCGCATCTGCCAGCGCGCCAGCGCAAACGCCCGGCCATGCAGATTGGGCACGCCCAGCCAGTCGGCCAGCAGAAAATAGCCATCGAAACGCATGAAGGGGCTGGCATTGATGGCCAGCGTCGCCAGCCAGGTAGTGGTCGCCAACAGAAAGACGCCGGCACGCAACGGGCCATCCGGCAGAAAATTCCAAACAAACGTGGCCCAGGCCGCCAATGTCAGCTCCGCCAGCATGCCGGCGCCGCCGATCAGCAGCCGCTGCCGCCGCGACGGCAGCTTCCAGACATCGTTGGTGTCGGTGTACAAAACCGGCATCATCACCAAAAAGGCCACGCCCATCGCCGGTACCCGGCAACCGAAATGCCGCGCAGTCAGCGCATGGCCAAGCTCATGCAGGATTTTCGCCAGCCCCAAGGAAATGGCGACACCCAGCGCGGCAGCCCATCCGCCGTATGCGGAGAAGGTATGGGTGAATTCATCCCAACGGCGGGAAACCATGCCCAGGCCAAGCAGGACGACGCCGGCCGTCAACCACCAGAACACCGGGCGGAACAACAGGCCAAGCCGCGGCAGGGCCCAGTTCAAACCGGCCTCCGGCCGCAGCAAGGGGATGCGGAAAAACAGATAGTTCTTCAGCAACCACATCGCGTAGCCCGGCTTGCCGGCCTGATGCAGCCGCCACAACCAGTCGCTCTCGGACTCGCTACCGGCTTGCAGCAACTGGTGTTGCCGCAGGAAAAGCAGCAATTGCCGCAGATCGTCCAGGTTCAGCTGCAGCGTGGTTTCGGCATTGACCGACGCCAATAGCTCCGGCCCATTGCCCAGCTGCCAGCGCGACAGCATTTCAAAACTGGCCCAGCCGAGCTGATAAAAACGGTTGGCCGACGGATCATGCAGCATCCAGCTGGGCGAGCCATCGGCTTGCGCCGGACCGGCGTGCAGCGTCAACTCCTGGCGCAGCGGCGGCAATCCGTTCATTTCCATGGCTTACCACCCCAGCCACTGGCGCGCCGCGGTCAATGGCCGACGCAAGACGTAGTAGCTCAAAGGCACCCAGTCCCCATACACCCTGGCCGTTCCCATCTGCCCGAGCTGCGGCAGGCGCTGGCCACTCGCGAAACGCGCCTGCAAACGATAGGCCAGCAGATTGCCCTCGCTGACTTCCGCCTTGTAGGCCACGCGCTGCAAGACTGCGTCATAAGAACGGAACGGCGAGGCATTGGGATACAAGGTGACCTGGCTGCCCGGCTGCACGGCGATCGCCTCCGCTGCCGGCAGCCAGGCGGTCAATTCAACTTTGGCGGGATCGGCCAGCGTCATGACTTTTTCGCCCTGCGCCACCGCCTTGCCCTGCCAGTCATTGCGGTCGGAAAACACCACCACGCCGTCGGATGGCGCGGTAACATGCAGGCGCTTCAATTCACGACCGGCGAAATCCGCCGTGATGTCCTTCTCTTCCAGCTTGGCCTTGTCCTCGGCCAGCGCCAGCTTGCCCTTGTCGTCGGTCAGCGCCAACTGGGCGCTGGCGCGGAAACTTTCCTCCGCGGCCTTTGCCTCCTCCCGCGCCAACTCGAATTGCCCGGTCAGTACCGTGGCATCGAGATCGAACAAGGCCGCGCCGCGCTTGACCGGCTGGTTGGGCAACACCGCGACCTTGTCTATCACCCCGGACACCGGCGCCCGCAGCAGGACCGGGTCATCCGGCACCACTTCCGCCCGCGCCAGGACGCTCAAACGCACTGGGAAGCACACCATCACCAGCACGGCGAGCAACAAGCGCTTGCGGCGTGGTCCCGGCTTCAGCCAATCGCCAACCTTCGCGCGCCAGTTGCGCCGGGGCGCGAATGGGCGCAGCGCGTGGGCATAACCGTGTGCCAGCTCCTCCGCCAGCCGCAACTCGTATTCGCTCCAAGGAAGATCGCGCGCCAGCAGCAAGGCGCCGTGCTCGCCCAGCGAAAGCCATAAGCCATGCTCCGGCAGCCAATGCCCCCACTCCGCGCCCAAGACATCCGGCAGGTCGGCCGCGACGCAGCTGCGGCTAGCCGCGACATCGCCCGGGCCGGGCCGCAGATAACGGAACAATGAGGACAGCCATTGCAGATAGGGCGCAGTGGGGTCGGGTTCCGCCAAGCCGGACAAGGCGACGACATGGCTGTGCAATCCCTCCCCCCAAAAAGCGGCCTGGCGATACGGCAGCAATTGCAGGCTTTCATTGACCATGACGAAGCCCAGCTTCGCCGTGCTGTCCGCCTCGCGCGCGCGATGCAACAACTGCAGCAAGGTGGCTAGTTCCCGACTACGATCAGCGTGTCCCATGGCTTATTTGAAACTGGCCCAGCCGCTCATGCCGGGCAATAGATTGGCGGCCTTGCCGTCTATCACGCCTATGGCCAGGATGGACTGGCTGACCGGATCGATTTGCGCGCCCAGCCGTTCTATCTTGGCCGGGAAGCTGGCCCCCAACTCATCCACCGTGATCGTGAAGCGGCGGCCTGGCTGCAGGGTGGCCAGCCATTTGGACGGCACCAACATGCGCAGTTCCAGCGAGTCGGAATCGACGATGTCCAGAATCGGATTGCCGGGATTGACGTATTGGTGGACTGCCGCGCTACGCTTGGCGACCCGCCCGTCAAACGGCGCAACGATGCTGCACTTGGACACCAGGGTCTGGGCATAGCTGGCGTCGGCGGCCGCCTCCTTGGCCTTGCCTTGGGCCTGGGTCAGCTCCAGCGTGCCCACCGAGTTGTATTTGGCCAGTTGATTATCCACTTTCAACAACTGGCTGGCCGCCTCCAGCGAGGCCTGGGCCTTGTGCAACTGGGCGCGATAACTGCTGCAATCGAACTCCACCAACAACTGTCCCCGGTGAAAGCTGCCGCCCTCCACCACCGGCAGGGCGGAAATCTTGGCGGCGACTTCTCCCGATAACGTCACGGCATGGCGTGACATCAGCTGCACGCGGATGCGGCCATCGGCGGCGTTGACCGAGGAACCCGCCTGCGGAGCGGCCGCCATGGCCGACCCCGCCAACCAGAAGCACAGCGCTAGGCAGCAGGTTTTCATTTCGTGCCCCCAGCCACCGTGCCTTGCCATTTGTTTTCCGCCCCTTGGAAGGCCTGGCTGAGCGAGGCCAGGTCATACCCCTTGGTCGACGCCGGCAGCGGGTCCAGCCCCAGACTCGCACCCATCAGGCCATAGGCATTTTGCATGTCGCCATAGGACTGATACAGCCGCAAGGACGAGAAGACGGCGTTGGCGTCCGCCAGAATGCCCTGCAGCCTGGCGGACGCGCCGCTGTCCACCGCGTTGCGAGTCTGCTCGTAGATCGCTTGATCCACGCTGTTCAGCTCGTGCTCCAGCTCGTACTGCCGCGCCTTGCCCTGATAGTCCAGATAGGCAACGTGAACCTGGGTCAGCACCGCCATGTTCAGCGCCATGCGCTGCGCCTTGTCCACTTCGACCTGCGCCTGCGCGGTGCGCGTGATGGCGCCGGCGCTGAACAGATTCAGCAGGTTCCAGCTGATGCGCAGACCGGCATCGCTCCAGGCATTGTTGATCAGGAATTTATTGCTGTCGTAATGCTGGCCCACGCTGAACTCCAGCCCCGGCAGCAGCTTGGCGATGGCCTTGCGCGTTTCCAGCGCGCTGATGCGCTGGTTGTAATGCGCCTCCACCACTTCAGGCCGGTTCAGCAAGGCCATATCTTCCATCTTGTCGATATCGATACCCAGCGTCGGCACCGGCATGCCGTCCGGTTGCGCGATCTGGAAATCCTGGCCAGGCATGACGTTCATGATGGCGGCCAGCCTGGGCTTGGCCTGGGATAGGGCGCTGCGCACGGCGGTCATCTGCCGGATCACATCAAGCAATTGACGCCGGTAATTGAGCGCATCCAACGGTGAGCGCAGCTTCTGCTGCTCGACTTGGCGCGCATCCCCCAAGGCAGATTCTGCCTGCTTCAGCAAGGCATCGACCCGGTCCTGCAGCTGCTGCGCGCCCGCGGCCTGCCACCACGCTTCCCGCACCTGCTGCATCAGCTGCTGCGCCACCTTGCGCTTGCGCTGCTCCAGAATGAGCACTCTGTCCGCCTGCTGCTGGGCGGAAAAATAACTGACGCCGAAATCCAGCACATTCCAGCTCAGGTTCAAATCGGCTGTGCGGTCATGCTTTTCCGAGGAGATGGACGGCACCAGCGACTGCTCTCCGGTTGCCACATTCTGGGAGGACGAGGCATTGTCCTTGTTGCGGGCAGTATATCCTGCCGCCAGCGCCAGCTTCGGCAGCATGTCCAGGCTGGACAAATCCAGCTGGCGCTGCGCCATCGCCTCCTCCATCAGCTTCACACGGTAATCCAGGTTGTATTTCAAGGCGCGCGCCATCGCCTCCTGCAGCGTTACCGGGCCCGCCAATGGTTCCTGGCTGCCGAACATCGCCTGGCGATCGGCGGCCAAGGTAGCTTGGCGATCCGCCACGCTCAACGGCTGCGGCGTCACCGCGCACCCGGTCAAAGCCAATGCTACCGCTAACGGAGTCCAACGAAAGGTCCATGATCTTGCTTGTTTTACGGCTTGCATGCTTCCGCCCCCTTGAGCTTTGAGATTGCCAGGGCAATGCCCTGCACTGTCTTCTACCCGACCGAGCCTGCCTGTGATTGCGCCTTACCCCTCCAACCAATCTTGCATTTGCTGCAGGAAAGCCTTGTGCCCATGCTTATCAAACTGCTGGTTCAACGCCAGTTTCCCCGCGACCGTTTTGCCTATCGCCTTGCCGCCTGCCGCTCCGTTCGCGCGCGATTGGCCGAAATTGAGCTGGATATGGCTGTTGCCGTGGTGGCCGCTCTTGTCCTGCACTCGAATGTCGATTGAAATCGGCTTGTTCCAGCCCGCCGGTGCCTGGCCAGTGAACTTGCCGGTCGCCGGATCGAACTTCAGCCAGGATGGCAATGGCTGGCCATCGCTTTGCCGGGCCACAATGCTCAGGTTTGCCGACGACTCCCGGGTGATGATGGTGGCTGGTGGCAGCGTGAGGGAAAACGACTGGCCGGACACCAGCGGACGAACGCCCAGATCCGGATTGACCTGCAATACGATGGCCGGATTCACCGAGATATTGCTGATGAAGGTGGGCGAAGCGCCATTCGTATTGTCCGCGGCGCCAAAAGAAGGCGTCGTAATGGCGGTGCCCAGACTGGTATGGTCGGTAAGCGTCGACTGGGAACCGATAGCCGCCGTATTGATGCTGGAGACGGGGTTGCCGCTTACCGCCGCCAAGACGATATTCGGAGTGATCGGCGGCAGCTGAATGCTATTGCTGACGACTGGGGACGTAGAAAGCGTGGGTGGCGTATTGGAGGTCGCTACCATCTGTGTCATCAACTGATAGACGGGCGCCTTGACCGACCCTGAGAGCGTGTTGCCCGCCAAGTCGGTTACTACGCCGTTCTTGATCGCCACCGATAACGTGCCGCCGCCGCCAACCCCGCTCAGCGCAATGACGTAGGTGGTGGCGTTGATCTGCGTCACGCTGGAGATCGCTCCGGTCACCCCGCTGCCCGCCACCACAGACAAGGCATCGGCATTGAACGAGGCAACAGGCTTGCTGAAGACGACCTGGTACGACAAGGTGCTGGCGGAAGTGCTCAGCGGGTCAACCGCGGTAAAACTCTGCACCTGCGGCCCCGTGGTGTCGACGGTGAAGTTATAGCCGCTGGATTGGGCGCTAATATTGCCCGCCGCGTCCGTGGCCGTCGCCCGGATGCTGTGGTTGCCGTCGGCCAGGCTGCTGGTCAGGTTGTAGCTCCATGCTCCACTGCCGTTCGCGGTAGCCGTCCCGACCACCGTGCCGTCCACGTACACCGTCACCGTACTACCTGCCGTAGCGTTACCGGTAATGGTCGGCTGGTTGTCGTTGGTAATGCCATCCGAGTGGCTGCTGCCAGTGTCAGTCGCAGCGCTCAAGGCGAGACCGCTTGGCGCGCTCGGCGCGGCGGTGTCGATGGTGATGTTGTCAGCGGTCGACTGCGCGCTGACATTGCCCGCCGCGTCCGTCGCCGTCGCCCGGATGCTGTGGTTGCCGTCGGCCAGGCTGCTGGCCAAGTTGTAGCTCCATGCGCCGCTGCCGTTCGCTGTAGCCGTCCCGACCGCCGTGCCGTCCACGTACACCGTCACCGTGCTGTTCGCCTCGGCCGTGCCTTGCACTGTCGGCTGGTTGTTGTCGGTGATGCCGTCGCTATGGCTGCTGCCGGTGTCCGATGCCGTGGTCAGGGCCAGGCCTGTTGGCGCATTCGGCGCGGCGGTGTCGATGGTGATGTTGTAAGCGGTCGACTGCGCGCTGACGTTGCCCGCCGCGTCCGTCGCCGTCGCCCGGATGCTGTGGTTGCCGTCAGCCAGGCTGCTGGCCAGGTTGTAGCTCCATGCGCCGCTGCCGTTCGCCGTAGCCATTCCGACCGCCGCGCCGTCCACGTACACCGTCACCGTGCTGTTCGCCTCAGCCGTGCCTTGAACTGTCGGCTGGTTGTTGTCGGTGATGCCGTCGCTATGGCTGCTGCCGGTGTCCGATGCCGTGGTCAGGGCCAGGCCCGTCGGCGCGCTCGGCGCTGCGGTGTCGATCACCACCGTGTAAGCAGTCGATACGCTGCTATTCACCGAGCCGCTGGTTGCCATGGCGGTTATCGCATGGCTGCCACTGCTGATTGGGTCACTGAAGGCATAGCTCCAAGCGCCGGTACCGCTGGCTGTGGTGGTGCCCACCGACACGCCATCCACATAGATGGTCACCGTGCTGCCCGCCTCCGCCGAGCCCGTCACCGTCGGCGTGGCGTCGCTGGTGATGCCGTCGGAACTGCTGCTGCCAGTGTCGGTACCGGCGGTCAGCCCGCTTACCGTCGGCGTCGGCAGTTGGATGGCGATGCTGCGGGTAACGGCGGCGCTGTTCACCTGGCCATCGTTAACCACAAAGCTGATGGTGCGGGTGGCGGTATTGGGTGTGCCCGAGGTGTCGTTGTAGGTGACCGCCTGCAGCGCCGCTTGCCATTGCGCCACGGTGGCGGTGGCGCCGCTGGAAGTCAGCGTCAGCACGCCGGTGCCGCTGTTATAGCTGCCGACGATGTTGCCGTAGGTAATGGCGCTGGTATTGCTGAACGCCAGCACATCCTCGCCGCTGTGGAAGTTGCCGGTGATCGACACCGTGGCGCTGGCTAGCGTGCTGTTGTCGCGGTCGGACACCGTGATGCCGCTGTCCACCGCCACCGGAGAGGGAGAGCTGCTCAGCAGATAGCTGCCGTTGGGGCCGGAGACGGTGGCGATCGGCGTTTGGTCGGTGTCGGCCACGGTGACACTGCGCGTCGCCGCCGTGCTGTTCTGCTGGCCATCGTTGACCACGAAGCTGATGGTGCGGGTGGCGCTGTTGGGGGTGATGGCGGTGTCGGTATAGGTCACCGCCCTCAACGCCGCCTGCCATTGCGCCACGGTGGCGGTGGCGCCGCTGGAAGTCAGCGTCAGCACGCCGGTGCCGCTATTGTAGCTGCCGCTGATATTGCCGTAGGTGATGGCGCTGGTATTGCTGAACGCCAGCACATCCTCGCCGCTATGGAAATTGCCGGTGATCGACACCGTGCCGCTCGCCAGCGTGCTGTTGTCCAGATCCGACACCGTGACGCCGCCGTCTATCGTCACCGGCGTGGAGGTGACGTTGTTGCCGGCGGTGAAGGCCGCGCTGCCGCCGCTGGCGGTGACGATGGGTGTCTGGTCGGTATCGGCCACCGTCACCGACTTGGTCGTCGCGGTACTGTTCTTGGTGCCGTCATTGACCACAAAACTGATGGTGCGGGTAGCGCTGTTCGGCGTCACCGCGCTGTCGGTGTATTTCACCGCGCGCATAGCCGCCTGCCATTGGGCGATCGTTGCGGTAGCGCCGCTGGAAGTCAGCGTCAGCACGCCGGTGCCGCTGTTGTAGCTGCCGACGATATTGCCGTAGGTGATGGCGCTGGTATTGGAGAAGCTCAGCACATCTTCGCCGCTGTGGAAGTTGCCGGTGATCGATACCGTGCCGCTGGCCAGCGTGGTGTTGTCGAGGTCGGACACGGTGATGCCGCTGTCCACCGCCACCGGCGTGGAGGTGGCGTTGTTGCCGGCGGTGAAGGCCGTGCTGCCGCCGCTGGAGGTGGCGATCGGCGTCTGGTCGGTGTCGGCCACAGTCACCGTCTTGGTCGCCACCGTGCTGGTATTGCTGCCACCGTCCTGCACCTGGAAGCTGATGGTACGGGTGGCGCTGTTCGGCGTCACCGCGCTGTCGGTATACGTCACCGCCCGCAACGCGGCCTGCCATTGCGCGATGGTCGCCGTCGCGCCGCTGGAGGTCAGCGTCAGCACCCCGGTGCCGCTGTTGTAGCTGGCGCTGATATTGCCCATGGTGCTGCCGTCATTTGTGAACGACAGCACGTCCTCGCCGCTGTGGAAGTTGCCGGTAATGGACACCGTGCCGCTGGCCAGCGTGCTGCTGGCGTTGTCCGTCACCGTGACGCCGCTGTCCACCGCCACCGGCGTGGAGGTGGCGTTGTCGCCGGCGGTGAAGGCGGCGTTGCCGCCGCTGGTGGTGAGCAGGGGCGCGTCGCTGATCGCCATCGTCACGCTGGCGGCGGTGCTGGTGCCGCCGCGGCCGTCGTTGACGGTCACCTGCACGGTGCGGGTGGAAGTATTGGGCGTGCCGGCGGTGTCGTTGAAGGTCAGCGCGTTGACCAGCGTGCCCACCCTGGAAGCGGTGGCGTTGCTGTTGAAGTCGACGATCAGATCCTGCCCGCCGCTGCCCACGCCGCTAGCGTCTATGGTGCCGACGGCGACGCCGCCCACCGACACCGTGCTGCCGGAGTTGGTGCCGTTGCTGAGTGTGACCGTGCCGGCGGTGCTGATGCCCAGCACGTCCTCGCCGCTATGGCCGTTGGCGGAGATGTGCACCGTCAGGTTGCCGCCGTTGAAGTTCGAAGTATCGCTGTCGCTGACCGTGGCCGCGGTGCCGGTGTCCAGGCTCACCGCGCCGCTGCCGGCGTAATAGGTGTTGCTGTCGCCGTTCAGGTTGCTGATCACCGGCGCGCTGTCCGCCGCCACGCTGACGGTCTTGGTCACCGTGGAGCTGGTATTGCTGCTGGCGTCGGTGATGGCGAAGCTGATGGTGCGGTTGCTGGTATTCGGCGACAGCGAGCTGTCCCGGTAAGTCACCGCCTCCAGCGCCGCCTGCCACTGCGCATTGGTGGCGGTGGAACCGCTGGAGGTCAGCGTCAGCACCCCGGTGCCGCTGTTGTAGCTGCCGCTGATATTACCCATGGTGCTGCCGTTATTGGTAAATGCCAGCACGTCCTCGCCGCTGTGGAAGTTGCCGGTAATCGATACCGTGGCGCTGGTTTGGGTCGAGGCCGCGGTATCGCTGAGGGTGATGCCGCTGTCCACCGTCACCGCGTTGCCGTTGCCGGAGCTGTAGGCGCTGCTGCCGCCGCTGGCGGTCAGCGTCGGCCCCGGGAAATGGAAGGTGGTGGCGTTGATGGCGCCGATGCCGAGCAAGCCGGTGATGTTGTGGCCGTTGGCCGCGATCACGCGGAAGGAGTCGATGCCGACGAAATTGCTGTTGCTGGACACGTTGAAGGTGACCGGCGAGCCGTCGTTGTCGATGTCGCTGACGCTCTGGCTCAAGGTGGCGCCGGCGACAGCGGAGCCATTCAGATAGCCCACCAGTTGCATGGTGCCGCCATTGAAGGTGGAGTCGTAGCCGTTGATCACCACGGTGATGGAATTCAGCGTGAACAGGCTGCCATCGTTGGGCTTGACCGAGAAATAATTGATCTGCTTGACGCCGTTGCTCAGCGCGTCGACTGTTTCCGTGGAGCTCGAACCATCCTTTTCGACGATGATCATCTCGTTCTGACCATCGCTGTTCGAGTTCATGTTCATGGTGAAATTCCAGCCAAGGTAATTGCTTACCGTCAGCGTGGCGTTGCCGGTCGGCACTACGGTGGTGGAACCATCCAGCGAATCGAAACTGGAGGTGCCGGAAGTCGGCTGCGTCAGCAAGCCGCCGTAGCCCGGCAGATCCAGCGTCGCCACGTGCAGCTTGCCGGTGGCGTATTCCAGCGTCCAGTCGCCGCCCAGGCTGGCGGCGCCGGTAAGGTCGGTAGAACCGGCGGTCACTCGGCCGCTTTCCTGCGCGATCGCATTGACCAGCGCCGCGCCGTCACTGCCCTCGGCCACATCGCAGCCATACAGCAGGATGTCGCCGCCGGGGCGCAAGGCCTGCCCTATCGCGGCCAGTTCCGCCTGATAGCTGGCGACATTGGCGGTAGTGAGCTGCGCGGTGCCCAGCTGCAGATCGTTTTCCTGGCCGTGCGAAATGATATGGATGGCGCCGTAGCCGCTGTGGGTTTGCGCCCACTGCGCGATCTGCGCCAAGCCGTCCTTGCTGCTGTCCAGAATCACCACCTGATAGCCGGCCGGCAGTTGCGACACCAAGCTTTGCAGATTGGCGACATCGTTTTCGACGAACACCACCTGCGGCGCATTGGCGGACGCGGTCCGCACGCCGCCGTCTTTTGGACCCGCAACCGGGGCGGCATGGGATTCGGCCGCGGCGCTGGGAGCGGCCGGATGGGGCGCGGCCTCGCCGTGCCGTTGCTGGGCGGAGGCATCCAGCACATCATGCATCACACCGACATGCTGAGCCGCATGGCCCAGCGAAGCCGCCACCGCGCCGTCGAACATCATCCTGGGCTCCAGCGCCTGCAACAGCAGGCGATTGGACGAACGCTCCATAGCGCGAGACTGCGCTTGCGGTTTTGCCGATTTCCACCATGCCATGACCATTCTCCCGACAACACACCCGGAGCCGTTTACAAAGCCGCGCGCCATTCCATGCACGCCAACGCCAACCGTTCAAGACACGGCGGCGTCAGGCGGGATAGGGTTTGGCTGCCGAGTCTTTGTCCCGTAGCGACTCACACTGAGCAGTATGTGTTCACATATGATGGATAGACCATTTTTACTCGTTAAAAAATGTTATATGCGTAAAGAGGCTTTAGCTAAAATTACTTAGCCGCCCTGAACATACCGAGCAAAAAATGCCAACTTGCAGCAGAAACGCGCATCCCGTATCGTGCGCATCAGTTTTCAAGGATGCCCGATGACCGCTACCCCGCTGTACTGCGCCGAACCCGCCCGCCTCGACACCGCACGTCGCCTGTCTGAACGTTTCTTGCTGCCGTTGGCAAAACAACGGCCTAGCGACGGCTATTGGCTGGAGCTGAACGGCGAGCGGCTGGAGCTGTTGACCACCGGCAAACACGGCGCGGTGTTCGCCGAATTCGTCGAAGGCGCGGCGCGCCATCGACGCGAGCAAGGCGGCGGCCGCGGCCAGCCGGTAGCCAAGGCGGTGGGATTGAAAGGGGCGAAGGATTTGCCCTATGTGGTGGACGCCACCGCCGGCCTGGGCCGCGACAGCTTCGTGCTGGCCAGCCTGGGCTGCCGGGTCACGCTGGTGGAGCGCTCGCCGGTGGCGGCGGCGCTGCTGGCCGATGCCTTGGAGCGTGCCCTTCGCGACGAGGCCACCCGCGACATCGCCGCGCGCATGAGTCTGGTGCACGCCAATTCGCGCGATTGGCTGGCCAGTCTGGAAAACGATCAGCGGCCGGACGTGGTGTTCGTCGATCCGATGTTCCCGGACACCGACAAAAAATCCGCCGCCGCCAAGAAAGACATGCAGGCCTTCCAGCATGTCATTGGCGATGATATGGACAGCGCCGAGCTGCTGGCCGCCGCCATCGCCGCCGCCAAAGTGCGGGTGGTGGTCAAGCGGCCGCGGCTGGGCGCGCCGATAGCGGGCGTCAAGCCGTCCGCCGTGCTGGACGGCAAATCCACCCGCTTCGACCTCTATGTGATCAAGGCCCTGGCCTCAGGCTGAATGCGCGGCGCGGCTGTCTGCCGGCGCCTGCCCACGCGCGTTCATGCCGTAATCGCGCAGCACCGCCGCCACCCGCAGGCGGTAGTCGGCGAACAGCCCATCCCGTCCCGCCGCCTGCGCCATCCGGTGCGAAGCCAGATTGCGCCAGGCCGCCAGCGCAGCCTCGTCGCGCCAGAACGATAGCGACAGCAAGGTGTCTGGCCGCGCCAGGCTCTGGAAACGCTCGATGGAGATGAAGCCATCCATATGCTTGAGCGTCTCCGCCAGCCGACCGGCCCAAGCCAGATAGCCATCCCGCCCACCTTCGGCCAGCGTCACTTCAAAAATCACCGCGATCATCGTACCTCTCCTGCGCCAAAACGGCGTATCCGCGCATTGGGCAGATGGCGGAAGCGAATAGAACCGGCCAAAGCCTCCCAATCCGGCCGCGCCGCCTCGAGCGCCGCCAGCGCGCCCTTTGCAATGGCCCGCGCCAGCCGCTCGCCGGGACAACCATGGCGGCCCCGGCCAAAATCCATCGCCTCGCCCGGCCCCGCCGGGTCCTGCGCCGCGGCGGCCAGCAACACCAGCACCACATCGCCGGCAAGCAAGCGCTGCCCGGCCAACTCGACCTCCTCGGCAACGAAGCGGCGGGTGTGATGCAGCACCGGATCGGCCTGCAGCCGGCGGCTCCATTCCGCGTCATCGTTGCCATCCCACGGCGCGCCGCAGCGCCAGGCCATGCCGGCCGATATCAACCCCGCGCCGGCATCGCAGCTCTGAAACAGCATGCCCGCCAGATTGGCGTACAGGCTGGCATCGCCCAGCTCGGCAAACGCTTGGCGCCAATCGGCCAGCCATCCCGAGGCCGGCAAGGACGCCAACTGCGCCAGCAGGTCACGGCAAGCCGCCTCGCCCCGCGCTCTCGCCACCGCGTCGGCATCCGCCGCCAAGGCGCGGGCGAGCGCCGCCACCTGGGCGGCCACCTGGCCCCACGTCGGTTCCGGCCACCCCAGCAAGGCCGCCAATGTCGCCGCCGGCAGATAATCGGCCAGGGCATCCAGACGCTTGCCCGTCACCGTCCCATCGGCCAAGAACGCCGCCGCCAATTGATGCGCGCAGGCCTGAACCGTGGCAAGCGGCATCGCGGCAAACGCCGCGCAGACGGCCGCGCGCAACGGCGGATGCCAAGGCGATTCGCTCATGCGCAGCCAGCGGCCGAAGGTGTCGCCCAATCGCAAACCCGCCAATGCCGTGGGGACAAGCTCGCCGGGCGGCCGCACCCGACAGGCTGGACTGGCCAGCACCGCCTGCGCCGCAGTGGCCGAGGCCGCCAGCCATAAACCCAGACGCTCGTCGCGAATCCAGCCCTGCCGCGCCAGTTCGCGATAGTAAGGATACGGGTCGGCATGGCTGGCGGCGGCCAGCGCGTGTCCGGCCAGTCGTTCATGCCGCCTCTCCCGAGCGGCGCGGCTGGCCCCCAGCGCGGCCGCTCAAGCTCGGGGCGTCACGGTGGGAATGGTTAGGCAGATCACAGGGCAGCTGCGGCACGATAAAACTCCTTGGCTAGTCTTGAAGATGCCCTTATCGTAGCCAGCCATCCCATACGATGTTTCACGCTGGAGTGAACCATGAACAACGGCGTCCACCTGCCCGACATCAGCCGCCTGGCCAGCCTGCTGGCCGACCCCGGCCGCGCCCGCATGCTGCTCCTGCTGCTGGATGGCCGCAGTTATCCGGCCAGCGAACTGGCCCGTCATGCCGGCCTCAGCGCGCAGAGCGCCAGCAACCATCTGGCCAAGCTATTGCAAGGCGGCGCGGTGAAGGTGGAACAGCATGGCCGCCACCGCTACTACCTGCTGGCCAATGTCGCCATCGCGCAGGCGTTGGAAGCCTTGAGCGCGGCCGCCCATGGCCATGATCTGCAACGACCGCGCGCGGCCAGCCCGGTTTCGCCGCAGCTCAGGCTGGCGCGCACCTGTTACGACCACCTGGCGGGCCGATTGGGCATCGCTATTGCCGACGCGATGCAAGCGGACGGGCTGTTGCTGCTGAATGAGGAAAGACAGTTCGAGGTCACGCCGTCGGGACGGCGCTGGTTTGCCGCCACCCTGGGTGTCACCGCGCCGACCCGCGGCAAACGGCCGCTGGCGCGCGCCTGCCTGGACTGGAGCGAACGGCGGCCGCATCTGGCCGGCGCGTTTGGCGCGGCGCTATGCCGGGAGTTTCAACAGCGGAATTGGGTGGAGCGGCGGCAGGACAGCCGCGCGCTGCGCGTCACGCCGGCCGGGCAAGCCTTTCTGCGCGAACAGTGGGGCATCCGGCCAGAGACGCTGACAGAATCGGCCTAAGAGAAAGGGGTAGCGGAAAGCGTTCTCGGCTACGGAAACACGCAGAAAGCGCGAAAAACGCAGCGGCCAACCAACGGCCGCCGTCTCTCCGATCTCGATAGTCGGCCTTCGTCCGTGTTTTTCGTGGATTTCGTGGCTAAATCCGTTTTTCAGGCGGTCAGCCGCTCGGCGAAGCCTTCCGGAATCGCCGGCCGGCCGCGCTCGTTGATGGCGGTGCCGATGATCAGACCTTCCAGCACGACCTTGCCGTCGGCCTGGCGAATCACTTGCTGACGGAAGCCGAAGCGGACCCGCGACACCGGTTCGAAAGCCACGGTGACAACGAAGGTGTCGCCGCTGGTCAGCGAGGCCTTGTAGTCCATCTCCGAACGCACCACCACCAGATTGATCTTGTCGCGGGCCAGCGCGGCGAAGTCTATGCCCTTGGCCAGCAGAAACTCGTGGCGGGCATGTTCCAGGTAGTTGAAATACACGCCGTTGTTGACGATGCCCTGCATATCGCACTCGTAGTCGCGCACTTTGAATTCAACGGAAAAGACTGACATCAAGCGGTTCCCTGTTTCCCAATGATAAAGCGCCCGCAGCCGCGGGCAGGCAGCTTGGACGCAAACAATGGATGGGAGTTTCGCAGAACGGCGGCCGGGGAACCAGCGCCGCCAACCGGTTTCAGCGCTTGACCGGCGCCGGTGGCGGCTCGACGCGGCGCCATTCCACGCGGGGCGGCGCCTGCAGCGCGGTGCGGCCCAGCAGCCAGGCCAGCCAGTTTTCGTTGCCGGAGAAGATCATGACAGCCGCCTCCAGCCGTGATGGCGCAAGCGCTGCTCCACCGCGGTGGCGGAACGGCGGCAGGCCAGCACCGGGATGCCCAAGGCCGCCGCGCTATCGCGATAATTGCGCATCACATTGTGGCCGAGGAAGTCGGTCAACAGGATCAGCAAATCCGGCCGGCCGGGCAGCGGCGCGCGCCGTTGATGCGCGACATTGCGTCCACAGATGTGGCGGGCGATGCGGATATCGTAGCTCCGTAACACTTCCGGAATATTGCCCAGGCTGTCAGCCCCTACCAGCAACGCTTCCATCTTGCCTCCTTGCCATGTCGCGCGGATTCAGGTGATGAAACGACTGTAAAACGCTTTTTAAATTTCCCCTAGCAATATTGAGTGAAAAGCTAATCACGCTTTGGAATATAAAAGACCTATTCCTCCAGCCTGCTCGACAGCCCGGCCAAAACCGGCTACCCTGCCCGCCCCGCGCGAACGCGCCTAAGCTACTGATTTGTCTATACAAATGAATGCCGTTGTACTAGCCGTGGGCACCATGCTCACCCTGACCCTGTTGCGTACCCACGTCGTCATCAGCCTGCTGCTGGGGGCGCTGATCGGCGGCCTGGCCGGCGGGCTGTCGCTGTCCGCCACCCTGGCCGCGTTCAATAACGGCATCACCGGCGGTGCCTCGGTGGCGCTGTCCTACGCCCTGCTCGGCGCCTTCGCCGTCGCCATCGCCAAGTCCGGCCTGCCGCATGCCATGGCCGATCTGGCCGTGAAAAAACTGGAAAACCACAGCGCGCACGGCAAGTTGAAATGGACGCTGATCACGCTGCTCGGCTGCGTCAGCATCGCCAGCCAGAATCTGGTGCCCATCCACATCGCCTTCATCCCGATGCTGATCCCGCCGCTGCTGTATGTGATGGCGCGGCTGCAGCTGGACCGCCGCCTGGTGGCCTGCGTGCTCACCTTCGGCCTGGTCACGCCGTATATGGTGTTCCCGGTCGGCTTCGGCGACATCTATCTGAAGCAGATCCTGCTCGGCAACGCCGCCAAGGCCGGCATGGACACCTCGGGCATCAACGTGATGCACGCGATGGCGATACCGGCGCTGGGCATGGTAGCGGGCCTGCTGGTCGCGGTGCTGTTTAGTTACCGCCGGCCGCGCCGCTATTCGCTGGGCAAGATAGAAAACGCCGAGCGCACGCATGCCCGCGTCAGCCGTAAATCGCTGGCCACGGCCTGCGCCGCCATCGTCGCGGCCTTCTCGGTGCAGCTGTATACCGGCTCGATGATCATGGGCGCGCTGTCCGGCTTTCTGCTATTCCTGGCGGCAGGGGTGGTCAAGTGGAAAGATGCCGACGGCGTGTTCAACGAAGGCATGAAGATGATGGCGATGGTGGGCTTCACCATGATCACCGCCCAGGGTTTCGCCGAAGTGCTGCGCGCCACCGGCGAAATCGCGCCGCTGGTCAAGGCCGGCGCGGCGCTGTTCGAGGGCCAGCGCTCGCTGGCGGCCCTGGCGATGCTGGCCATCGGCATGACGGTGACGCTGGGCATCGGCTCCTCGTTCTCCACCGTGCCCATCCTCACCGCCATCTATGTGCCGCTGTGCGCGCACCTGGGCTTCTCGCCGCTGGCCACCGTGGCCATCATCGGCACCGCTGGCGCCTTGGGCGACGCCGGTTCGCCGGCATCGGACTCCACCATGGGGCCGACCTCCGGCC
>NZ_JAELTR010000070.1:0-18584 GCF_016428945.1 Chromobacterium sp. ASV23 | reverse complement strand
GAGTCTCGTGGGCTCGGAGATGTGTATAAGAGACAGCAATGGCACATCAATGCCTTGAATCATCACGCTTACGTTATCAGGCTTACTTGTAGCTATTTTCTTTAGAATATCTACTTGTGCCTCCTTGGAAAGACACTCAATTCCATCAGCAACATTTCTATATTGCTCATAAGCCCAGCTCTCAGCACGTGGAATAGTTACTCTCTGTGAAAAATTCGAATCCAAGCCTTTGCCCGAGCCAAGAAAATTTTTGCTTAGCAGTTCATCACAGAATAGTTCCAGATCATCTAAAACTTGACTACCAACTGGAATTCCACCTCCGCTGATCGATGCTTGCGACGCAACAGCTTCTCTACTTTCAGAACGGTTTAACAAATAAGAGCTTCCCAA
The DNA here is from genome assembly GCF_016428945.1 of Chromobacterium sp. ASV23. Taxonomy (NCBI): domain Bacteria; kingdom Pseudomonadati; phylum Pseudomonadota; class Betaproteobacteria; order Neisseriales; family Chromobacteriaceae; genus Chromobacterium; species Chromobacterium sp. ASV23. The sequence goes on along the minus strand of NZ_JAELTR010000070.1, from coordinate 18,194 downwards.
AGAAACTGTTGGAATCATGACTTTCCCTTTGCCAGAAAAATTTAAAAAATCCACATCGCAAAATGATATATGCAAATCCAATGAAATCATTATTCAAAGGAGTTATGCCTGTATATCTCACTCCGCATCAATCCATCTTTTAAAAATCGCTCATGCATAAATCTCATTATGTTGTGCCATCACGCCACACAACACCCACCGCGCGACACTCCGCGCCGGCCTGTGCAAACTGGCCGGCATGGATAATTTCGCTGACCTCTCCCGCCGCATCGAAAGCCTGATCCGCCTCGGCACCATCGCCGAGGTGAATCACGCCGCACGGCGCGTACGCGTGCAAACCGGCGCGCTGACCAGCAACTGGCTGCCCTGGGGCGCCCGCCGCGCCGGGCAAACCCGCGACTGGAACCCGCCCACGGCTGGCGAACAGATAGTGCTGCTCTGCCCCAGCGGCGACCCGGCCGGCGGCGTGGCGCTGCTGGCCATCTATTCCGACGCATTCGACGCGCCATCCAGCAACCCGGACGAGCATCTGCGCGTCTACCCGGACGGCGCCCGCATCCTCTACAACCACGCCACCGGCGCGCTGTCCGTCACCGGCATTCAAACTGCCCTGGTGCAAGCCGCGCAGCGCGTCACCGTGGATTGCCCGGAGTCGCTGTTTACCGGCAACGTCACCATCCAAGGCAAGCTGACCGTGCTGGGCGACGTGTTCGCCAAGGCCCGCGCCACCGTGTCCGGCCTGTTCAGCTATCTGGCCGGGATGTCCGGTTCCGGCGGCGCAGGCGGCGCCACCGCCATCAGCGGCCGCATCACCCATAGCGGCGGCCAGCTGTCGTCCAATGGCGTGGTGCTGGACAGTCACACCCACCCGGACGCGCACGGCGGCAACACCGGAGGGCCGAACCGATGAACGTGCATGGCCTCAATCCCGCCACCGGCCGCAACCTGAGCGGCGATGACCACCTGCGCCGCAGCATCGCCTGCATCCTCACCACGCCGCGCGGCTCGCGCCTGGCGCGCCGGACGTTCGGTTCGCTGCTGCCGGAGCTGATCGACCAGCCGCTGAATGGCAAAACCCGCATGCAGGCGATGGCCGCCAGCGTGATGGCGCTGGCCGAATGGGAGCCGCGCATCGAGCTGTCGCGCGTGCTGCTCAGCGTCGGCAGCGGCGACCAAGCCGGCCGCCTCACCATCGACATCGAAGCCAAGCGCCGCGATAGCGGCCAGCCCTTGGCCTATTCCATCCCCGTGCGAGGCTGACCATGGCAATCGACCTCACTCGCCTGCCCGCGCCGGCCGTCATCGAGCCGCTGGACTACGAAACCCTGCTGGCCGAGTACAAGGCCCAGCTGCTGCAACTGGCGCCCGCCGAACTGCGCGCCAGCATCGCCGCGTCGCTGCAACTGGAAAGCGAATCGCTAACCCTGCTGCTGGAGCTGGCCGCCTACTGCGACCTGCTGCAGCGCCAACGCATCAACGAGGCGGCCAAAGCCTCGCTGCTCGCATACGCGGAGAAAACCGACCTCGACAACCGCGCCGCCGACTACGGCGTGCAGCGCTTGCTGATCCAGCCGGCCAACCCGGACGCCAACCCGCCGACCGACGCCATATGGGAAAGCGACGAGCGCCTGCGCTACCGCTGCCAGATGGCGTTGGAAGGGTTGGCCACCGCAGGGCCGCGCGGCGCTTACAAATTCCATGCGCTCAGCGCCTCGGCCGAGGTGGCCGACGTCGATATCGATACCCCGGCGGGCGGCCGCGTGCGCGTCTGGCTGCTCGGACAAAGCGGCGCCGCCAGCCAGGCGCTATGCGACACCGTCGCCGCGGCGCTCAACGTAGAACGCATTCGGCCGCTGTGCGACACCGTGGAAGTGCGCGCCGCGCAGCCGCGGGCCTTCCAGATCGACGCCACGCTGATCTATCAGCCTGACGGCGAATCCATCAGCGACGGCGTAGACGGCGCCCGCCAGCGCCTGGCCGCCATGCTGGCCGAGCGACGCAAGATCGGCGGCGGCGTGCCGCGCTCGGCGATAGACGCCGCGCTGCATGTGCCAGGCATCGACCGCGTCATCCTGACCAGCCCGGCGCTGGATCTGCAATGCGGCGGCGGCCAATTCCCCGACTGCACCGCTATCAGGATAGCGCCATGAGTCGCCAGCTACTGCCGCCCAACGCCACGCTGCTGGAAGCGGCGCTGGCCGATACGCTGCAAACCAACATCAACCCGTCGCCGCTGCGCGGCATCGCCGACAGCGCGCGCTGTCCGGACGCAATGCTGCCCTGGCTGGCCTGGGAGCGCAGCGTCGAAAACCTCAGCGCCGCCGCCACCGTGCCGCAGATGCGCGCGCTGATCCGCTCTTCCATCGAGGTGCATCGCCGCAAGGGCACGCTGGCGGCCGTGCGCCAAGTGTTCCGGGATCTCGACCTTGGCGAGGTGCGGATCGATGAAGGCAACAACCGCTATACCGCCAACGGCGACATGACGGCGGATGGTTTTTGCACTGCCGGCGACCCGGACGGCTGGGCCGAATACCGCGTCCGCATCGACAAGATGTTGGATGTGGACCAAGCCGCCGCTGCCCGCCGCATCCTCAACGACATCGCCCCCGCGCGCTGCGTGCTGTGGGGTCTGGACTTCACCGGCGCCACGCTGATCGCCAACGGCTACGCCCAGGCAAATGGCAAATACACAGCAGGAGTAATCACCGCATGACAGCCCTACCCATTCCGCAAAAACCCGGCTGGCCATCCATCACCCAATACGAGGTCACGGAGCGGCTGCTAGGCGGCCCCGGCGGGCCACTCAACCGCGCCCCGTCTGAGCTGCTGGAGCGGACGGAGTTTCTGAAAAAGCAGATCGACGACATCGTGTCCGGCGCCCTGGTGGCGGAATACGCCGACCGTCTCAAAACCGCCCGCAATATCGCCATGACCGGCGATGGCAGCTGGAGCGTCGCCTTCGACGGCAACGGCAACGTCAGCGGCGCGCTGACGCTGGCCAACAGTGGCGTCAGCGCGGGCAACTACGGCATGGTGACAGTGGACGCCAAGGGCCGCGTGACAGCTGGACGGCAGATGCAGGCGGCCGACGTGCCGGCGCTGGACTGGAGCAAGATTGCTTCTGGTAAACCCACCACGCTGGCGGGCTACGGCATCACCGATGCCGCCCGTTCACGCGACACCGTACTCACGGGTACGGCTCATATAGAGCGTATTGCGTCAGACGTGGTGATTACCGCGCAAGATGGCACCAATGAAGGCGGGCAGATCAATTTCGAATGCGCCCCCCAATCAACACTGAACGGACATGTTGGAATTGATGTCTGGCAAAATTTCCTGCGCATTTTTGAGACTGGCGGCGCCAATCGTGGGGTGTCGATCCCGATTGATGAACTGCTCCCGAACATTGGTACTCGTCTGCTAACCAATCACGAGGAAGAGATCTGCGCCGGAGCAGTACGCGCCAAAAAAGGCCCTCCAAACAACGCAGACGAGTCACGCTGCGGATTTGCATTCGAAAACGATGGCGATACCGGACTGTTTGCGGTAGGTGGGGCCGGGTCTAACACCGGCACCGAGGAGTTGTCACTCTGGGTCGACAAACAACCGATATTCGCGGCCCGCCGCTTAGGGCTGTGGCATCCGGTGTACGGCTGGTTGCATGAGAAATTCGCATCGAAGGCGACCACGCTCGCGGGGTATGGGATTGCGGATGCCGTTGCAGCGGCCGATCTCGCCGCGCGAGGGCTTTTCGGACGAGCTGCAAACATTAGTGCGGGATCGTGTCTCGATATACGCCCGAACGGGTTGTATCACGTGAGCGAGAAGGCCGCTGATCGGCCCGTAAACAGCAACGGCATGCTCCTGGCAAATTTCCTGAGTGCCGAATGGGGGGCGCTGACGTATTACGCCTGGGGTGGCGCGACATTTGAAGCTCGGCTGGAGGGCGGGATGTGGAAGCCGTGGCGGCAGATGGGCGATGCGAACGCCGTCACCGCCGCCGCTCCGCCCGGCCAAGTTGCCCATTTCGCAATGTCCACTCCGCCCGCCGGCTGGGTCAAATGCGACGGTTCGCTGCTACTGCGCACATCCTACCCCGCATTGTTTGCCGCCATCGGCACCACCTTCGGCGCAGGCGACGGTAAAACAACCTTCGGTGTACCAGACCTGCGCGGCGAGTTCGTGCGGGGGTGGTGTGATGGCCGAAATGTCGATGCGGGTCGCCCATTTGGCTCGGCGCAGGCCGACATGCTGATAGTGCATAGCCATAGCTATTACACCGTTGGCGCCGCAGAAGGGGGGATTCCTACCGCGACGCCAAGCGCTGCATCCAAAGCCATGGCGCCGGCACAGACAAACGAGGCAGGGGGATCGGAAACCCGCCCCCGCAACATCGCGCTGCTCGCCTGCATCAAAATCTGACGGAGATATCCATGTCTGAAATCGAACAAAAAACCGTCTATAGCTACACCGCTCAAACCGGCGAATATGCCGGCGAAACCACCGCCATGCGCTCGCCGCTGGATGAAGACGAGGTCTATCTGATCCCGGCCTGGGCGGCAGACCTCGCCCCGCCGACAGTTGGCAAGCGCGCGACCGCAGTTTTTCGGGCTGACGACGGCAGCGTGCCCAGCCACTGCTTGAACGGCGGCAGCTGGCAGCTGCTACCTGACTGGCGCGGCGTGCCGCTGTGGAGCAAAACCACGGCGCAGCCGGTGACTGCACAACTCGGCGACACGCCCGACAGCCTGGGCGCCACGGAACTAGAGCCGCCGCCGTTTGGCGTATGGAAGGGCAAGAGCTGGGAAGTGGACAAAGCGGCCGAGTTGGCCGCGCAAACCGCCGCCGCCGAGGCCGAGATTGACGCCAGGCGCAGCCTGGCTGACGCCGCCATCGTCCCACTGCAGGATGCCGCCGATCTGAAGATTGCCACCACCACCGAGGCCGACCTACTCACGGCCTGGCGCCGCTACCGGGTGGAGCTGTCGCGCGTAGCGCAACAACCCGGCTTCCCCGCCAAGATCGACTGGCCCACGCCACCGGGAACTGATTGACGAAAGCCCCGCACCCGCGGGGCTTATTCATTGCCGGCTATCAAGCGGCCTGTTGCTCGATCTGCTCCGCCTCATACCTCAGCGCCGCGGCGGCGCTGACGGCGAAGAAGTGGATCGACGGGTCTTCATGATGGCTGGCGAAGGTCTCGCCCAAGTGCGCCAGGCAGACGCAGAGGTTTTCTAGCGTCTCGCGCGGGTCATGTCCGATCAGGGGATTCAAGGTGTTGGCAACGGAACGATTGTGCATTTCTAACCTCATTTATTATTGAATTAGGCAATTAAATGCCAAGCCGTTATTTTTACGAAATTGTTACAGATTTGATATTGTCGTTTAAGCCAACCCGCTGCATAACCTCCGGCAAAAAAATGTGCGCCACCAGCAAGCGCGCATCCAGCCGCTTGCCCGCTTCAGATTTAAGCCCAAGTTTTCTATAGGCATTTTCGATATGGGCGCGGATGGTTCTTTCAGTGATGCCCAGCGCTTGCGCAGCATCGCGGTAACTGCGGCCAGCGGCGATAAGTAAAACTACGGACACTTCCGCATCGGTTAAACGCCCCAACTGCTTCGCTTCCCTCTGCTGACGCCGCGCAGTTTCGGCCAGCAACTGCCGCAAATCCGCCGCCATCCTGGCGCGCAAATGTAGCGGCGCATCCGATTGCCCCACATCCGCCATCCAATTTAACAACGTGAGCATATCCACTGAATCCGCCTTCTCCAGAAATCGCTGGATCAGATCGGAAGCGGGAACGGGCATAGACTCCTAAGCAAAATGCGGTCAAACACCATGCTAGGTTGTGCCGCAGCCTGATACAACAAGCACCGCTCGCGCCGGAATATCACGCGGGGCAACATGCTCAGAACCTCACCCGGAGACTGAGACATGCCCCAGGACTACCACCACGGCGTCCGCGTGCTGGAAATCAACACCGGCACGCGCCCCATTCGCACTATTTCCACCGCCGTCATCGGCATGGTCTGCACCGCGGACGATGCCGACCCGGCGGCCTTCCCGCTGGACGTCCCGGTCTTGCTGACCGACGTGCAAGCCGCCATCGGCAAGGCCGGCAGCAAAGGCACCCTGGCCGCCAGCCTGCAAGCCATCGCCGACAACGCCAGCCCGCTGGTGGTGGTGGTGCGCGTCAAAACCGGCAAGGACGCGGCGGAACAAAACAGCCTGATCATTGGCGCCACCACACCCGCCGGCCAAAACACCGGCCTGAAGGCGCTGCTCAGCGCCCAGCAGCGCGTCGGCGTGCGTCCGCGCATCCTGGGCGTGCCGGCGCTGGACACTCTGCCGGTGGCCACCGAGCTGGCCGCCCTCGCCGCCAAGCTGCGCGCCTTCGGCTACGTCAGCGCCAACGGCTGCAAAACCAAGGAAGATGCCGCCGCCTACCGCCAAAACTTTGGCCAACGCGAGCTGATGGTCATCTGGCCGGACTTCACCGCCTGGGATGGCGTGGCCAACAAGGACATGCCCGCCCCTGCCGTCGCCCGCGCGCTGGGCCTGCGCGCCATGCTGGACGAAACCCAGGGCTGGCATAAGACGCTGTCCAATGTGGTGGTGCAAGGCGTCACCGGCATCAGCCAGGATGTTTACTGGGACTTGCAGAACCCGGCCACCGACGCCGGCTTCCTCAACGAAAAATCCATCACCACCCTGATCCGCCGCGACGGCTTCCGTTTTTGGGGCAGCCGGACTTGCAGCGACGATCCGCTGTTCGCGTTCGAGTCCTACACCCGCACCGCTCAGGTGCTGGCCGACACCCTGGCGGAAGCGCATATGTGGGCCATGGATAAGCCGCTCACGCCTACGCTGGTGAAAGACATCGTGGACGGCGTCAACGCCAAGGGCCGCGAGCTGGTGACCAATGGCTATCTGCTGGGCTTTACCTGCTGGTACGACGCCACCGTCAACGACAAGGACACGCTCAAGACCGGCAAGCTGGCCATCGACTACGACTACACCCCCATTCCGCCGCTGGAAAACCTGATGCTGCGCCAACGCATCACCGACCGTTACCTGATCGACTTCGCGTCCAAGGTCAACGGCTAACAGGAGACAACCATGGCCGCACTGCCGCGCACCCTGCGCAAATTCAACCTGTTCAACGACGGCATGTCCTTCATCGCCGAATGCCTGTCGGTCAAGCTGCCGGCGCTGAAAATGAAAACCGAGGACTACACCGGCGCCGGCATGATCGGCCCGGTGGCGCTGCTCAAGGGCGTGGAAAAGCTGGAGATGGAACACACCTACAACGGCCCCATCCCGGAAATCATCGCCACCTTCGGCGCGGAAAAGCACGACGCCGCCAAGCTGCGCTGGATGGGCAGCTATTCAAACGAAGCCACCGGCGAGAGCCACGCCGTGGAAATCGTCGCCGCCGGCCGCCACAACGAACTGGACTCTGGCGATGCCAAGGCCGGCGAGAACGGCGAGTTCAAGGTTAAGACCGACCTGACCTACCTGAAATGGATCATGGACGGCAAAGAGCTGATCGAAATCGACATCGTCAACGACGTGTTCAAAGTGGCAGGCCAAGACCGCATGGCCCAGCACCGCGCCAACGTCGGCCTGTAATACCCCTATCTAGGAACCCCAAGCCATGAATGAAAACACCATCCAGCTGGACGCCCCCATCCAACGCGGCGAAACCAAGATCGAAACCATCCAGCTACGCCGCCCCGGCGCTGGCGAGCTGCGCGGCCTCAAGCTGGCCGACGTGCTGCAGCTGGACGTGGACGCCGCCATCAAGCTGCTGCCGCGCCTGTCCATGCCGGCGCTGACGGAAGAAGAAGCCAAGCGGCTGGACCCGGCCGACCTGCTGCAATGCGCCACCGTGGTGGCCGGTTTTTTGTTGAAGAAATCGGAGCAGCCCGCCAGCCCCTCCCCGGCAGCGTAGACGACGCCATCGCCGACATCGCCACCATTTTTCATTGGCCGCCCTCGGCCTATAGCGCCATGCCGCTGGCCGAGCTGGCCAGCTGGCGCGAGGCGGCCCGCCTAAGATCAGGAGCCGCCGACGATGAATAGCCAGCTGAAAATCGAAGTGCTGCTGGCGGCCGTGGACAAACTGACCCGGCCGCTCAAGCAAGCCATGGCCGGCAACCAAGCGCTGGCGCGCGCGGTGAAGGAAAGCCGCGACCAGCTCAAGCAATTCCAAGCCGCGCAAAGCAGCATCGATGCCTTCCGCAAACTCACCAAAGAAAGCAAAGACACCGGCCTGGCGCTGGCCGGCGCGCGCCAACGCTTGGAAGCCGTCCGCCAGCAGATGGAGCAGGCCGGCGGTGCCAGCATCAAACTATCCCGCGAATACGCCGCCGCCGAGCGCGCCGTAGACAAACTTAGCATGGCCCACCGCAAGCGCCTGGATGCCGCCCGCGCCGCGTCTGCCGCGCTGCAGAAAGAAGGCATCGACACCCGCCAACTTTCCGCCACAGAAACCACCCTCGCCGCCCGCATCCAAGAAACCAACCGCGCGCTAGACGCCCGCCAAGGCAAGCTCGATGCCGTAGCCCGCAGGCAGCGGCTGCTCAACGAGGCGCAACAACGCTACAGCCATCAATTGGAAATGCGCGACAAGATGGCAGGCGGCGGCGCGGCCACCGTTGCCACTGGCGCAGCCATTGGCGCGCCAGTGTTCAAAATGGTTGGCGACTTCAGCCAGTTCGAAAACGCCATGCTAGGCGTGGCACGCCAGGTGGACGGCGCCCGCGACGACAACGGCAAGCTGACCGCCACCTATTACGAAATGGGCGATGCCATCAAGGCGATGGCCACGCAAATCCCGATGGCCACTGCTGAGATTGCCGCACTGGTGGAAGGCGGCGCGCGCATGGGCATAAAGGGAAAAGCGGATTTGCTGGAGTTCGCCCGCGTGGCCGCACTGGCCGCCACGGCGTTTGACCTGCCGGCGGACCAGCTATCCGAAGACATGGGCAAGATCGCCAACGTCTACAAAGTGCCGATCAAGAACATCAGCGAGCTGGGCGACGTCATCAACTACCTGGACGACAACGCCCAATCCAAAGGCGCAGATATCATCAATGTGATGCAGCGCATCGCCGGCAACGTCGGCAGCATGGATTACAAGCAGGCGGCCGCCCTGGGCAGCACCTTCCTGTCTCTGGGCGCATCGGCGGAAGTGGCCGCCACCGCCAGCAAAGCCATGGTGCGCGAGCTGCAAATCGCCGCCAAACAACCCAAGCGCTTCCAGCGCGGCCTGAAAGAGCTGGGCCTCAACGCCAAGCAGATCGAAGCGCAGATGGCGCACGATACGACGGGGGCCATCCTCAAAGTCCTAGAGGCCGTCAACAAACTGCCCAAGGTCAAACAAATGGGCGTGATGGTGGATCTGTTCGGCAAGGAATATGGCGACGACGCCGCCAAGCTGGCCGACAACCTGGGCGAGTATCGCAAGCAACTGGCGCTGGTCAACGATGCCAAGGCCAAGGGCAGCATGCAGCGCGAAGGCGACGCCAGCAAAGACACCTTGACTGCACAATGGCGGCTCACCAAGAACCGGCTGTTCAACCAATCGTCGGAAATGGGCAAGGCGCTGCGCCAGCCGCTGATGGACATCATGAAGGCGGCCGCGGATGTACTGGAGCGGATAAGCGCCTGGACCAAAGCCAACCCGGAGCTAGCGGCCACGCTGGTCAAGATCGCCGCGGCCGTATCGGTGCTGCTGGCCGTGGCCGGGACGCTGGGCCTGGCCATCGCCGCTGTCCTTGGCCCCATCGCGCTGGCCCGCCTCAGTCTATCCACCCTGGGCATTCGCGCTGGCGGCGTGGTGGAAAAGCTGGTCGATCTGCGCAAGGCCGGCGCAGGCGCGGGGCAATCCTTATCCGGCAAGCTGTCCAGCGGTGTGGCCGCCGCCAAGCGCGCCGGCCAGGGGCTGGCTGATGTCTGGCGCGCATCCAGCCCGCGCGAACCGCTCAAGCGCCTATGGGCATGGACCAAAGGGCTGAAAACCACCCTGCCCGCCGCCATGCGCGCAGCCGGCGCGCGCAGCGTAGAGCTGGCTCGCGCCATGGGCGCCGGCCTGGTGGACAAGTTCAAGTCCGGCAAGCTCGCCGTCTATAAGTACACCGCCGCGCTCTGGCGCTCCGTTGCCGCCCAGCTGGCGCTGGCGCGCGCCAGCGCTGGGTCAAAACTCGGCGCGGTAACGCAGTATGTCAAAACCCGCGGCGTCAAAGGCATGGCCATGGATGGCCTCAAGGGCGGCGGCAAGCTGATCGGCGGCGGCCTGGCCGCTGCAGCGTCCGGCGCGGCCAGCGCCGTCATGGGCATTGGCCAGGCGCTGCTATTCGTCGGCCGCTTGGCCATGGCCAACCCCATCGGCCTGGTCATCGGCCTGGCCGCTCTGCTCATCTACAAGTATTGGGAACCGATCAAGGCTTGGTTCAGCGGCTTTTGGGAAGGACTGAAAGAAGGGCTGGCCCCGTTGGGTGCCATTTTCGATAAAGTCTTCGCCGCCATCGGCCCGGCGCTGGAACCGCTGCGCCCGGTATGGGATTGGCTGGTCGGCGCGTTCAAGACCGCGTGGGAATGGCTATCCAAGCTGCTGGGGCCGGTGGACGCCAGCAAGCAAAGCCTGGACGCGGCGGCAAACAGCGGCAAGGGCTTCGGCAAGATGCTGGCCGGACTGATCGTCATCGGCGCGGAGCTGGTGGCCAAGTTCGTTACCCTAGGTGTCAATCTGATGTCCGGCCTGGTAACGGGGATCAAGAACGGGCTAGGCATGGTGAAAGACGCCATCACCAGCGCCGGCGAATCCACCATCAACTGGTTCAAGGAAAAGCTGGGCATCCATAGCCCAAGCCGAGTATTCGCCCAGCTAGGCAGCTTCACCATGGCCGGCCTGGAGCAAGGCATAGACAAGGGCCAGGCCGGGCCGCTGGCCAGCATGCGCGAAGCGGCAAAAAAGCTCACCGCCGCCGGCGCCGGCATCGCCATTGCTGCCGCGCCCGCCATGGCCGGCCAACTGGACCACCGCCCGCCGCTGCGCGCCAGCGCGCCGGCCGCGCCCGCCCTGCAGCCCATTTTCCATATCAACGTCCACGCCGCGCCAGGCATGAACGAGCAACAGCTCGCCGCCCTGGTGCAGCGCCAAGTGGCGCAGGCGCTGGCCCAGGCCGCCAGCCAGCAAGCCGCCGCGCGCCGTTCCCGCTTTGGAGACTTCGACTAATGCTAGGCATGCCGATGATGGCCCTGGGCCTGTTCGTGTTCACCCTGGACACCCTGCCCTATCAGGATTTCAAACAGCAATACGGCTGGCGCTGGCCCAGCAATAGCCGCGTGGGCCTGCGCCCGGCCTATCAGTTCCTGGGGCCGGACGAAGAGTGCATCACCCTGTCCGGCCGGCTGATGCCGGAGCTAACCGGCGGCGAAACCGCCCTCAGCCTGCTGCGCCTGATGGCGGACCAAGGCCGCGCCTGGCCGCTGATCGAAGGCACCGGCACGCTGTACGGCTATTTTGTGGTGGAGAAGATGGACATCAGCCGGCAAGAGTTTTTCAGCGACGGCGCGGCTAGGTGCATAGACTTCACCCTGTCGCTCAAGCGCGTGGACGATCAGCTGCTGGATCTGCTCGGCACCGTCACCCACGCCATGCTGGAGCTGATCCAATGAGCGCCGCCGGGCAGCTGTTCGAGCAAACTGCCAGCCAGCTGGATGGCTTGACCAAGCAAGCCAGCCAGACGCTGGATGGTTTGGCCACGCAAGCGTCGGACGCGCTACGCCAGCGCCAGCCGCGCAAACCCGTCTGCCGCATCCTGCTAGGCGGCAAGGACATCACCCGCAACATCACCCCGCGGCTGATCAGCCTAACGCTCACCGACAACAGGGGATTTGAAGCGGACCAGCTGGACATTGTGCTGGACGACAGCGACGGCAAGCTGGACATCCCGGAACGCGGCGTCACCGTCAAGCTGGCGCTGGGCTGGGCAGATGGCTCGCTGGTGGACAAGGGCAGCTACATCGTGGACGAGGTGGAGCACACCGGCACGCCGGACACGCTCACCCTACGCGCCCGCGCCACAGACCTGCGCGCCGGCATCGCCACCAAGCGGGAAAAGAGCTGGCACCAAACCACCTTGGGCACCATCGTGCAAGCCATCGCCAAAGCCAACGGCCTGACGCCGGCCATACCCGCTTGGCTGGCCAAGCAAAAGATCGAACACATCGACCAAACCAGCGAAAGCGACGCCAACCTGCTCAGCCGCCTGGCCGAGCAATACGACGCCATCGCCACCGTCAAGCAAGGCCGGCTGATCTTCTGCAAGGCGGGCGACGCCGAAACCGTCACCGGCCAGCCCTTCCCCGCCTGCCTGATCCGGCGCGGCAGCGGAGACAACCACCGTTTCAACGTGGCCGACCGCGACGCCTACACCGCCGTCAAAGCCTACTGGCATGACGTGCGCGGCGCGAAAAAGGGCGAAGTCATCGTCAACAAGGACACCAAGTTTGAACGCCGCGCCACCGTCACCAAGCTGGGCCGCAAGAGCAAGCGCACCAAGCTGACCGCCATTCAGCAAAAGGGCATCGAGCCCAGCAGCGAAAACATCAAAGTCCTGCGCCACGTCTACGTCAGCGAGGCCACCGCGCTGCAAGGCGCAAAAGCCGCCTGGCAAAAGCTGCAACGCGGCGTGGCGGAATTCTCCATCACCCTGGCCGAAGGCCGCCCGGAGCTGTTCCCGGAACTGCCCGCCCAGGTGCAAGGCTTCAAGCCTGTCATCGACGCCACCGGCTGGGTGCTGAAGAAGGTAACGCACCAGCTGGGTGACGGCGGCTACACCACGGCGCTGGAGCTGGAGACAAGTTTATATAATACGAAGGATTGAATTTAATTACTTTGCCGCTTTCCTTAATTACAAATCACACTTATTTAAACCACCACAAAAAAAATCAGAGACTTACGTCATTACCTTCCATAGGCCCATGGAAAACAAAGTAGGTTTTAGCCTTCCTTAATTTTCCATCATCATGATATGGCTGAAACCTCCACTGATTAACTGCATCCTCACATGCCTTTCGTACCGCTTGGTCCACGTCCCCCACAACGGTTATATTACTAGTACTCCCATCCTCCTGAATAACAAAATGCACCTCCACCCTGCCGGAGAAATTTGTTTCACCAGTTGGATATCGCGGACAAACCTTCTTTATAATTTTTAATGGCTCACGTCCGGCAGGGGAACCAACCATACTCTCTGCCATTGAAAATACGGCAATTAGAGACAGCAGAATAAATAATAACAATCTCAAAACAACCTACCTCAAATAAATTACAGAGCAAGCGATCAGGAAAATGAAGAACAAATTAATCCATCTCAATAACAAAATGATTTTCATTTGGGCCGCCACCTCCGCCCCCACCACCAGTCGAGCCATCATAAATAGTAGGTTCACTACACTCTACATATCCGCTACTTGAACCCAAACTACCCATGCCATCTACTACAGCATTATTTAAAGTACCAACATGAGAGGCATTCACACCTATACAATCTCCTCCACCTATAGTTTTTGGTGTTGGGACAGGTGGTGCAGGTGGTTTATGATTTGTCATTCGTACACCCAGCCCATCCCGACAATCAGACATTACGTCAGCTATAGTTTTGGTACGTTGTACTAAGTCATTGGCAATCGCCAAAGCTTTCGCCCCCTTATACTCCGGAAATGTAAAAAGCGAAGCAACATCCCATGCACAACTTAAAAATTTCCCGCCATCTTTTACATAAAACTCATTGTGATTTTGGGAATCAACGGAACCAGTTGGTGGTTTACCACTTGCTTGTGGCTTTGGCTTTTCATAGACAATAGCCTTTTCTATAACAGAACCATCACTGCCACTAAGTGTTACTACAGCAGCAGGCGTGCCTGCATTCGGGTCAATTTGAGGTACAGAATCATTCCCCCCCGCTGATGAGGACGATGTTGTTTTTGGTACTGTATCATCAGCATATGCAGATAGCTTTGCCCTATCAGCATCCGTGCCTTGATTAAGAACTCTATCACCTGTTGTCATACCACCTATATTGAGACGCATGTCTTTAGCCAGATTATCTTAAAAGCATAATTATGCCATTTGGCTATTTAGCAATTCATTAACAAAAGCGACAATGTGTTAATTTGTATTTTTTTAGCTATGATTAAATGTATGCGTAACACCTACGAAGCAAACTTCATCAAACGATAGACCGTCTCCACACAACCGCCGCCAGGGCAATGACAAAGCGCCTCTTGCTGGAGGCGCTTATTTTTTGAGCGGATGTTGTGACGGGCGGCTGCACAACAGCGCGGCCCGCCGCCAAGCCGCCGGCGCTGCTACAGTGGGCACATCAACATGCCGGAGCGCCCCATGGACTTTAGCTGCCTGAACCACTACGCCACTCTGTCAGACGATGACTTGGATGAAGCCATCGCCACACACTACTGGCGCATTCCCGACGAAGTGCGGGACGCGCCCTACTTCCATCATCCCAACTACTGCCGTGACTGGTTCGAGTCGGCCAAGATCGTGGCGGACATCGCCTTTAATGCGCGGGGGGATGTCCAGGAAAGATTCGATGCTGCCCTGTCACGATTCACCAGCGGCAGTGCCAAGCCGCGCGACATCCTGCTTGTCTGCGCTCCGCGCGAGATCTGCATGGCTGCGCTGTTTGCTTTGCACACCGTCGACCGCTCGCCCCTCCAGCGCCTGGACAATGAAAAAGCGCCTCTTGCCGGAGGCGCTTGTTTGGTTCTGCGATGATATGGGCGGCTGTCATTCCGATTTCATCCTGTAAAGCTGGTGGATCGCCCCTTCGGGGCATCCACCCTACGAGCTTCGCGATATCCGGGGTACGCGGTCAGTAAACACTCGACCAAATAAGCTTAGCCCAACTTACGGCCTTTTCAAGCAACCACTTCAATGCATACTGCCCTTGGGCTAGAACTCCAAGGGCAGCTATAGGGGGAGCGATATAACTAGTTATTGTTTAAATAATTGATATCACCTGTAATGCTTATCGTCAGTCGTGCAATTGGCAAAAACTGATCCATCTCCGGGGGATAGCTAACATGAGTAATACTTTGAGATTTTGGAATTTTCCCTACTGCGAAATTGTATACATCACCGCTCTGGCTTACGGCCTGAATTGACACATCTTCAAATTCATAATTAGCCGAAGTAATGATGAATTCATTGCTTACAGTATCTGCAGCCATGATAAACTTTTGGCCGAATGCTGTAATTGTATTGCTTCCCCAATTCTTAATGCAATAAACAAGTTGCGTCCCATGGTTCCCAATGCCGGGACTATGAACAATTGAGTAGTTTGCAAGCCCAGTCAAGTTCTCAGCTAAATTATGTGTCACATCAATTTTTGCCGCTCCCTTTTTAATTAGCCTTTCTGATAAATTTGGATTCCCGTAAGTGTCAACCGATGTAAAAGTTACAACCCAATCATTATCAGTTGGATTGCTTAATACTGCTTTCTTATCTTCGACACTTATTTGCAATGCACCTAGAGAGACCGGAGAATCTCCATTTCTCGCTTTGAATTGAACTACGGTTTCTCCATTTGCATTTACCGAAAAAATTGCACCTAATCCAGAAGCGATATTACCCACCGTACGCAGTCCTGCACCTACAGATCTCCAAGAAAATCCATCGAGCTGGCTCATTTTCATCTCCGATTAAGTTTGGGGTGACTTGCAGACTAATTATTAGGTGATTTAAATATTATTGCAGGTGTCAATTATGCCAGTGGCAATTAAATGATGAGTCAGAATGCGCTTGGAGTGAAACTGGAATAAATCGAGCCGACAGTGCGTTGTAGAACAAATTCCCCTACCGCCAAGCTTGGTAAGACAGCTACAGCCAGCCCGCACAAGGTTCTGCTGATCCGCGCCGCACGCGAGGTCTGCAAGGCTGCGCTGTTTGCTTTGTCAACCGTCGGCCGCTCGCCCCACGCGCCGCCAGCGCTACCACAATGAAAAAGCGCCTCTTGCGGGAGGCGCTTGTTTGGTTCTGCGATGATATGGACGGCAGTCATTCCGCTCATCCTGCAAAGCTGGTGGATCGCCCCTTCTGGGCATCCACCCTACGAGCTAATAGCTTTCATGTATCCGAAGGACAAGCTCACAAGCCATGCTGTTTAAAAATTGTTTTTAGTTTATCAATGGCGGATTGAGAAAGACGAATACTTTGACTCTTCTTTCCTGCCATCTGGCGCCCTTTTGAGCCGTAAGTGTCCAACTGCAGATAAATATTACCGTTCATATCTCTGATAATCTCGTATGTGCACTCCACCTCTGAATGCATCGAATCCCTTTCAAGCGGCTGATGGGTGATATCCCTTACGATTGCCATTTTAAAACATCCCTCTTTAATATTTAATCCAAGCCTAAAACGGCACAACCAGTCATTAAATCCCAGAATTTCGGGTGAAAACCATTAATTCCACCCTATCAAAATGCTTTCTACATTAACATAGGTAGCTTACCGGCCAAGTCACTACTTGCCAGATCCAACATTTGGGTGAAATAGACATCTTCCAACATACGGCCAGCCATCCTTTCAAACAAAAGGTGAGACCCCTATCAACCCTACAAGCTTTACAATATCCGTGGTACGAGGTGGCACCAAACCACCCTGGGCGCCATTGTGCAGGCCATCGCCAAAGCCAACAGCCTGATGCCGGCCATACCCGCCTGGCTGGCCAAGCAAAAGATCGAACACATCGACCAAACCAGCGAAAGCGACGCCAACCTGCTCAGCCGCCTGGCCGAACAGTACGACGCCATCGCCACCGTCAAGCAAGGCCGGCTGATCTTCTGCAAGGCGGGCGATGCCGAAACCGTCACCGGCCAGCCCTTCCCTGTCTGCCTGATCCGGCGCAGCAGCGGCGACAGCCACCGCTTCAACGTGGCAGACCGCGACGCCTACACCGCCGTCAAAGCCTACTGGCATGACGTGCGCGGCGCGAAGAAAGGCGAAGTCATCGTCAACCAAGACACCAAGTTTGAACGCCGCGCCACCGTCACCAAGCTAGGCCGCAAAAGCAAGCGAACCAAGCTCACCGCCATACAGGCCAAGGGCATGGAACCTAGCAGCGAAAACATCAAAGTCCTGCGCCACATCTACGTCAGCGAGGCCACCGCGCTACAAGGCGCAAAAGCTGCCTGGCAAAAGCTGCAGCGCGGCGTGGCGGAATTCTCCATCACCCTGGCCGAAGGCCGGCCGGAGCTGTTCCCGGAACTGCCCGCCCAGGTGCAAGGCTTCAAGCCCGTCATCGACGCCACCGGCTGGGTGTTGAAGAAAGTCACCCACCAGCTGGGCGACGGCGGTTACACCACCGCACTGGAGCTGGAGACGAGGCTGGATAAAGTCATCGATTAACGCGTGTCTTTAATCTACTAACATTATCCTTAACTGATAAACTATTCCGAGGAGTCCATATCTAGAACAATGCCAGCCCGCCCTATTTCGTCATTTACAATCTCATCCAGATATTTATTTACCATCGTATAATTGAAATTACCGATTTCATCATTAAATATAATTCGTGCAAGTTCATTATAATTTTCATTAAAAACTGGATACGCAACCAAATGATATTTGCTGTCGCTTGGATCATTCAAATTTGTTCTATCAAAAGAAAAAAATCCACATTTTGCATATTCAATAAAATCATGCTTGTATGATTCTTCATCGAAAGCATATTCTTCATTATTAAATTTTTTCTTTTCCGCAAAAATCTCGTCAAGATATGGATTTAACTTCCACTCCATCTTCATTTCAGATGGAAGATTTTTTACTTTCTTCCTTATTTGAAAATGCACTGGGTTTTCGTAAACATCTTTAGAAACCACCCCTCCTGCAGTCGCTATGTGAATACAGCGAGCGCCAAGCAAAATCAAGCGCCAATGCATCCATAGAAATGGAAAATCATACATCTGTCTCTTATACACATCTGACGCTGCCGACGACAGCACGGAGGTGTAGATATCGGGGGGGGGGGGGGGAGGAAAAAAGGGGGGGGGGGGGGGGGGGGGGGGGGGGGGGGGGGGGGGGGGGGGGGGGGGGGGGGGGGGGGGGGGGGGGGGGGGGGGGGGGGGGGGGGGGGGGGGGGGGGGGGGGGGGGGGGGGGGG
>NZ_JAELTR010000006.1:0-123319 GCF_016428945.1 Chromobacterium sp. ASV23 | reverse complement strand
CCCCCCCCCCCCCCCCCCCCCCCCCCCCCCCCCCCCCCCCCCCCCCCCCCCCCCCCCCCCCCCCCCCCCCCCCCCCCCCCCCCCCCCCCCCCCCCCCCCCCCCCCCCCCCCCCCCCCCCCCCCTTTTACTCACCCGCCCCCCCCCCATATCTACACCTCCGTGCTGTCGTCGGCAGCGTCAGATGTGTATAAGAGACAGAGTCGATCCCGCATCAATCCTAGCCAGATTGAATGCTCAAGGCCATCGTCATAGTGGGTAAAGGCGCTGCCAGTGTTGTATGGCGGGTCAATAAAAACACATTTAACCCTCCCCGCCAACTCTTGCTCCAGGGCCTTCAAAGCAAGCAAGTTGTCTCCGAAGATCAGTCGGTTGTCGAAAATATCATTTTCGGTCACACGATGCTTGGCGTGGTACGACTTCTCTGGTTCTTCGAGCAGGATTCGCGGCTCCAGCTTGGGGCGCTTTTCCTTCCCGATCCAGGTGAGTTCTAGTTTTTGTTTGCTCATAGCGGTGCTCATAGTTGCGGCGCACGGCTCGACAAATAGTCAAGCAGGCGCTTTCGTGGATAGACGTCCGCAGCAGTCTGAACATTGCGCAGCGGGGCTATCGCCGGGTCGGCGGTCAGCGCGAAGTGCGTCTCCATCAGATCCGCCAGGAACGCAGTCACATTGCTCTGGTTGCGGAAGTAGGCCAGTGGCCCCTCAAAGGTCAGGCGCTGTTGTCCCAAGCTGAACGCCTGTTGTCGTAATAGGTCGAGCGTGTCTGCTTGGCTGAGTAGTGCACTTATTACCGCCACGTCGACTACAGCTGCTGCGCCTATTCGATTGCGCAGGCGCTTCATCATGACCGCTGTGATGACGTGAATGCCGTGGCGGTAGATCAGGCGTTCTTGGCTGCGCGCCGGGGCTCGAAGCTCGTAATCAACAACCAAGGCGCGGATGGCGCGGTGGCACAAAACGGCATTGACCAGTGCCGCGCCCGTTAGCGTGTTGGCGAAGAGTGCTTGGTACTCGGCGGAATCAGGGTTAGCAAGCCTCGCTGGTTCGCTCTTGAGCCACACGGCGTATCGAGGATCGTGTTGCTGTGAGGCCTGGGCTCTCAGCGCCTCATCCAGCGTGATCGCTGTGGGGCCGGTCGCCAGCGCCTCTAGGCGATAGTGATACTCGAATCCCAGGTGAGCGATTTCCTGCCGCAGCCGCTCCTGGTTTTCGTCGAGCGACGCAAAGTTGGCGGTCTGGACAGGGTTCTGGTGGTTGCGGGCTTTGGTCACCCGCTTGCCGAATGGCCCGTCCGCCGGTGCCTTGATAAGGGTGAGCATCACCTTTGCGTCGTCGATGCTCCTCCCCGGATACTGGCGCACGAACTCGGCAGCCGAAGCCACGGTCTGCGCGCCATTGATGATGGACAGTCCGCGAACTCTGAATTTCTTGGCACCGTTCTTGGTGGCCTTTGGCTCGATCAGGTCACAAACGGCAGTGACGCCATTGTTGAGATAGAAAAAGTCGCCCGGAGCGTCGTGCAGGGTGGTCTTGATGGCTTTGTTGACATCAGACTTACTGCTACCTAGAAAGTACCGAATGTTCCGTTCGTACAGGGCTTTGCCATGCGTCTGGTGGAGTGCCACCAAGTCACCCAAGCGAGCAACTCCGTAGTACGTGCTTCGTGGATGTTCGACCTTCTCGTGCTTCTGCAACACGATATCCGTGTGCACGGGCTGATAGGCTTGCTCGGCCAGCAGGTCGCGGACGATCTCTGTCGCCGTGTAGTACTCCACCTGCTTGTCCAGTCGCTCTTCGTCGAGGTCTTCGTCGTCGAGCAGCGCCTGCAAAGCTTCGCTGGCGGTCTTCGAAATGCCATCGCCGGTGTAGGGCACGACTAGCTTGATGTGGCTGCATGCATCGAGCGCGCCCTCAATGTCGGCCTTCCGGCTCTGGACATTCCCGTTGAACGCGGTGAAGTCCTGTTTGAGCAACAGGCGAATACCTTCGCAGAACGGTAACGCATCCTCTTGCTTGAACTGTTCGGACTCCTTCAGCTTGGTTTGCAGCAGGTACAGCGTTTCTGTCTGCGCGTGGTAGTGGATCGCATCGATGCCCTTGTCGTTGAAGTCATCCACAACCGAGGCGGCTGCCGCCTGCGGCGTGATATCAAGCAGCTTGTGGAGCACGAAGGCGCTGAAGGCCCGCGAAAGCTGCTTTGCCGCCTGATCTGCGGGATTGGAGTTGCCGAGCAATGGCGGGAGGAAAGGCACGAAGCGGAGCGCCAACACCTGCTTCAGAATGGTCATGTACTGCGGTTCGAGCGCTGCCATGTCAATGATATTTCCCGTATCGGTTCTCGAAGGCGGGCTTCGTACCTTCCAGTACGGTCACAACGACTTCGTTCAGCCCCGTGTTCTCGATTGCACCGGACTCATAGTGGATGGAGGAGTCCAAAGCTCGGTCGAACCTTGCGTGGATGATTTGTTCTGCGTCGCACACAACCGCCAAGTTGGGGTTGTGCGTGACCATGATGATCTGCCGCTGCTTCTTGGCTTCGGAGAGAACGGGAACGAGCAAACGGAATACCGTCTCGTTGTCGAGGTTTTCTTCCGGCTGATCGAGGATGATGGGCGTCTTCCCCTTGTCCACCAGCAAGTAGAAGATCAGCAAGAGCGCGCCACGTTGACCAGGAGACAGCTGTTCGATCTGGGTGTCCTGGAAGAGCAGCGAGTAACGAGGCTCAAGGAAATTCAAGCCGAAGATGAGGTCGTAGACAGCCGCTGCCGACTGCCCCTTCTTTAGCAAGCTGAAAATCCCAGCGTCCGAACCCGAGGCTTTTGCCGCGGCCAAAACCTTCTCCTGCAAGGAGGTAATAAAGGCTAGCACTCCATCTTTGGTGTTCAGGTCATATCCATCGAACAGTCTTCTGATGGTTGACAGCGCCTCGTCCTGCCCACGAAAGTCGCCAGAGGTCTGCTTTATCAACGTAAACAGTTGGTCGGCAATTGCATCGGCGGACGCCGCAAGCGTCGCCTGGAACTGCAACCTGTAGTCTTCGCGTATCAGGACATTCTCCTGAATCAGGTCCTGCACCGGCTTGAACAGTTCCGCGCGCGCGCGCCGCTGTGCATCAAGGGTGTCGAAGATCTCCCCCGACAACTGCAAACGCCTCGCTTCCAACTCCTTGAGTTGCTGAGGAAGCTCCTTGATCTGCTCAATCCTAGTTTCCAATCCGACCTTGGTCTCAGGCTCGGTTGTCGAGCCGATGAGTTCGTCTCGCTTCGTATTCCATTCCGCAAGCTGGCGCTGGTAGGTCTCATACAGCTGCTGCGGTGCGTTCAACTTTGCGGTGAAACCTTGCTGTGTTGCGGTGAAGGTAGTTAGGTCTTCAGCTAGCTTTTCAGATTCGATCTTTAGCTCGCCTTGCTTCGTCGACAATTCGGTCGCCTTCTCGTCGAGGACGGCCGTCTTGATGTCGATGACAGCAAGATCGGGCCAAGCGAAGCCAAGAAGCTTAAGATCATCGGAGACGGTCTTTTCGGCTTGATCGAAAGCACGTTGTAGCAATCTCAGCTGCTCGCGAATATTCCCTATGGCCTTCTGACGTTTGGCTAGTTCAGTGGTCTCGCCGGCGATCTCTTGGCCGCGCTTCCTGGCAGCTTCCGCCTGCTGACTTGCTGCTGCCAAGCCATCAGCCGCTTGTTTCTGATCTGGGCTCATCTCCTCGGTAGGCGCTGCGACCTCCATGGGCTTCAACTTGTCGTGTTCCTCAATCTGCTTGCCCTTCAGCAGGAGCAAATCAGTGAGTTTCTTCAGCTCAATGGGCTGAAGCTGCTCCTCGATACGAACGATCGCCGCGTTGGTCGAAGCAAGTTCCTTACGGTACTCACCGAGTCGATTCCGAAGCGACTGCTCCTGCTGCTCGGTCAGTTGATCGAAATCGAGCGCACCTAGCCTCATCTCTTCGCTCGTATGGGAGAAGATCACTGACCTCAGCTCCCTCTCGAAAGCATTCGATTTGCCAGATACGTGTTCATTGCAAAGCTCTTCGAAATAGCCCTGCGGAATATAGCGAACAAGCTCTGCCTTCTCCTCCGAAGGCGACTCATGCAGTGGTCGAGACTCTGTGCTTTCGTCTCGCCAGGTTAGCGTTCCAGTGAAGTGGCGTGCGGGTTCTCCGGTCTTGCCCCAAAAGCGATCCTTCTTCAGGAAGCTGAAGTGTTTGGACTGTTTGGAGTTGCCGAGCGTCGCGATGACATCTGCCAAAGCGCTTTTACCACTTCCTTTGTTCCCGATGATGGCGACAAGATCGGGATTCAGTGGGATGTCACAGCCGTGCAGCCACTGCCCCACGCCAGCCTTATCTCCCGTTTTGGTGATCTCGACCGATTCAATGTAGAAGGTCTTGTTGGACTCGACTTCTTGGACCTTGGGTGGCTTGTCGCCAATGAAGGAGCGTTTTGCCGGCTCAAGAATAGCTTGCTTGAGGCCGTGGAACGTCGGGTCGGCCTTGATCCAAGTTCTCTTCCCCGAAGGGAAGTCGCCGTAGCCCCGCTTGTTGTTATCACCTGCGGTCCCAACGAAGCAGTGGGCGTCGCTCCCAGAGACCGCCAGGCGCGGGATATTCCTCAGACCAGCCTGAAAGTTCTGGAAATACTTGACGTTGCCCTGCGTCTGCTCCCCAACAAATGCTCCGCGCAGGTCAATGTCTCGTGTCTCGAAGATCGGTGAAGTTCGGAAGAGATTCATGACATAGGCGTAGTGTTCTTGCCATGCGACTTCTGCCAATCCATCGTTGGTGTCAAACGGCATTAAGCCGATTGCGTGATCATTGGGCACCTTCCGGATCGCCTCCCTGTATGAGTCAGCGTTGATCTCCGCAATCACAGCACCCGCAAGCAAAGCCTTCTCGTCGGATGCGTCCACCTCGGCCTTCTTGAAACCGTGATGCTTCAGCTTGTCCTCACCGACCTGTCTGGCAAGTTCCCTCAATGCAGACTCTGAAAGCGGCCTGTCTATCAACTCAATGCGCAAAGCAGATTTGAAATCCAGAAGCACCTGTTCTTCAACTTCGTTCGAGAACAACACATGGGCGTTCAGTCGTCCTTTCATCGGAGCGGCGAGTCGTAGCTCAATACCTGGAAGGACAAGCTTCTTCAGGACCGGAGCGCCTTCATCCTTGAGGCGCTTGCGCAGAGCAAGCCAGCCATCGAATGTCCAGTAGTCCATAATCGCGAACACGGCCGGTTCGGCATTGTTCATGGCTTCGATCATTTCATCGACCAGTTTCTTGTTCGTCGCAGAGAATAGGTCGTTACCGAACCTCTCTCCCGACCAATGGAACGATGCGGGGGTATGGACATGCAAGTCCCACTGCCTCCAAATTGCACCCCGGGAAAGATCTCTTTTTGTCATCATTTCAGTTCCCACTCGATGGTGAACAGCACTTGCTCCTCAACTTGCTGCTGAAGCTGCAATTCCAACTGACCAATGAGGTCGTTGCGCTGGGCTTCCACTTCATCTTGCCGGGCGAACAACTCCCGCCGCAGTTTGCTGCGCTTGCCCTCAAGCTCCCTCTGTTTCTTCTGCCAGGACAGCTTTTCTTCCAAAGTTGGCGCGGTGGCAGCAGTACTGCGCACCTCCTTGATTTGCCGGTCAATCTCTTTGATTTCCTGCTCCAACCCCAGCTTCAGGTCGTCGGCCCACGCATCCAGCTTCTGCACTTCCTGCTCGAAGTAGCCGAGGTTGCGCTGGTTGATCTCTCGAAGCAGTGCGGCCTTGCGTGACTCGACATTTTGCTCAAGCGCAGCGTTGCCAATGCACGCTAGTTCTACGGGATGGGCTACTGCGGGAAGACGCAGCAGTTTTTCCGGATCGTCCTCGACAAGAGGTGTGCCGTCTACCATCGTCGCGGCGACGATTAAGTGCTGCTCGAGATTCCCCAACGCCTCAACAGCGAGCAGCCTCAACGTGAGCCAACCAGTCTGACCACGATGGACTTTTAGCGTACTGACTTGAGTACCATAAGCCTCATAGTCGAAGATCAGTTTGGCATGACCGAGCTTTCTGCCCTTCGCTTGCGAGGTTATCCACTCAGCCAGCGGATGGCCGAGTCGGTACAAGTGAGATTCGCCACTTCGCCGTGGCAATTCGTAGCGACCAAGCTCGATATCTTTGAGGCCAGCATCGGGCAAACGCAGGAGTGAGAAGCCGTCGTCATCGAAAGCAGCGCACTGGCCAAGTTCGGCTTTGGTAAGGTCCAAGAGCATGTGCTCATAGCGGCCACGAGCAACTTTGCTAGCCTCGGCTCGGACGCGCAGCTTCTCTTGTACCTCCTCGTCAAAATTCTCAAGAAGGATTTGTCGGGTTTTGACCATCGCCTCGTTGATCTCGTTGGAAAGATCACGCTGCAACTGCTCAAAACTGGACTTGATGGACTCGGGGTCGCGGCAATAATTCTGGTAAATCTCGGCGATGCGACGCTCAAAGTCCACCCCTGAACCGATAGCACCGAGCACTTCATCGCTAGCGCCAAAGACGCCCTCGAAGAGCTTGAACTTCTGCGATAGCAGCTCATAGACGCGCTTGTCGGCCTCATTACTAAGATCAACGAAGTTGACCACAACCACATCGAACTTCTGCCCGTAGCGATGACAGCGACCAATCCGTTGTTCTATGCGCTGTGGGTTCCATGGCAGATCATAATTAATCACAAGGGAACAGAACTGGAGGTTGATTCCTTCTGCACCAGCCTCGGTAGCGATCATTACCGTGCCGCGCTCCTTGAAATGCTCCACCAGAGCAGCACGGGTGTCGGCGGTCTTGGAGCCGGTGATACGGTCAGTGCCTTCGTGGCGCTTCAGCCAATCGCGGTAAATCGCTTGGGCACGTGCGTCGCTGTTGGTGCCATTGAACAGCACAATGCCCTCTCCGTAGGGGGTGTCCTCCAGCAGGGATAACAGGTAGTTCTGGGTCCGCTTGGACTCGGTGAAGATGATGGCCTTCTTGGCAGCTCCCAGCCTCTCCAGTTCTTTAAACGCGCGGTCTAGCGCAGTGAGCAGCGCTTTGCCTTTTGCGTTGTCACGTATGCTGGTAGCCAAGTCCTTGAACTGACGCAGCTCTGCGATTTCCTGAGCAATGGCACTACGTTCGCCGCGTGGCGATGAAACTGTCGCAGGGCCTTGTTCGGTCCATTCATCGGCTGTTTCGTCGAGCGACTCATAGTCATCATCTAACACATCAGCAAGATCGGTAACCTCGGACCTCTCGTCCAGCACGCCTTGCAGGCGCTTAGCCATGGTATCCAGCGCCCCGGCAATCGCGTGCGTACTTGAGGCCAAGAGCTTCCAGAGCACGAGCGAAATCAATTGCTTTTGCCCTTCGGGTAGCGCCTTGAGATTAGGCCGCGACAGATAGTCTGCGACCAGTCCCGAGAGTTGTTGCTCTTCGGCAGATGGCGTGAACTCTTCAACGATGGCAACACGAGCCGTGTAGGAAACGTATGGCTGCACCTGCTTGCGCAAGGTCCGCTTGCAGATCGGTGCGAGCCGCTCACGTAGCCCGTTGAACAATTGACTTCGACCTTGTGCCGTGAACTGCGTGCGAAAGCTGTTGATATCACCGAATACTCGGTCATCGATTATGCTGACCAGCCCGTAGAGTTCGAGCAGGGAGTTCTGTAGCGGTGTGGCAGTCAGTAGCACCTTGGAATGAACGTGGTGCAGTGCATCCTTCAGCGTCTTCGCGATGACATTGCTGGTCTTGTAAACGTTGCGCAATCGGTGGGCCTCATCGAGCACCACCAAATCCCACTCGATGCGCTCGATGTCATCTGCCTTTGTCTTAGCGAACTGGTAAGAGCAGATGACCGGCCCTGAAGACGCGAGGAACGGACTCTGCTGCCCTTGTTTGCGTAGAGCGTTGTAGCTCTTCGCCTCAAGGATGGTTCCTTGCAGGCCGAACTTGTCCTGCAATTCTTGATGCCACTGTTTGCGGAGGTTGGCTGGTACAACGATCAGAATGCGGCGACGGCGCTCGGCCCAGCGCTGGGAAATCACAAGGCCCGCTTCGATAGTCTTTCCAAGACCAACCTCATCAGCAAGGATCACGCCTCGCGACAATGGGTTTTGGCAGGCAAAAAGAGCAGCTTCTACCTGATGGGGGTTGAGATCGACCTGAGAATCCACCAGCGTACCGGCGAGAGACTCAACGCTGCCACTCGCGGCGCGCCGAGTCAGCAGCCATGCGTAGTACTGGCTCTGCTGTGGTGTCAGTAACTGACCAGTCATTAGATATTTTTCCTCATGTGACCTCGGCAGACTGATGCATGGCCTGTGTTGGCTTGCCACAAGCTTCTTGTTATGGCTTATGGTACCCATGCGATCCAAATTTGGATTGCTTCGAAGTACAATTAGTCAGCTCAGTTTAAAGGCAGCTGTCTCTTGAACATGACCGAAGGCGATTCTAATCTGGGTACCTGAAAATAACTTCATCTCGCTCAGTATTTCAGCTTGAGTTCTTTCACGATACTCATCCCCCTTGGCCTTTTACGTAGCCAAGATACCGAAATTTTTCCATTTTACCGTAACTAGGCTCGCCAACAAAACCCGTCGATCTTTTGCAAACAGATCCATAAAAAATCCAGCCTGAGCAAAACATATTCAATATTAATTCAGCCACATATCACTTCCCTGAGCTACCACCCGCATCCGTTCATCGCCCCGGCCACACGCCGGGGTTTCTACTTCTGGGAGAGTGAAATGGCGCATCTAGTGGAAACCATGGCCTATGTCGGCGCCACGCCGTGGCATGGGCTGGGCAATCGTTTGTCTGAAGGGCTGCCGATAGACATCTGGCAGCGCGAGGCGGGGATGGATTGGACCATCCAGGAAGCAGAGGTGCTGTACAACGTGGCGGAGGATGTCAGCGCTATCCGACCGCATGCCGACGCCAAAGTCCTGTACCGGTCTGACACGCTGGCACCGCTATCGGTGGTGTCCAGCCGCTATCAGGTGGTGCAACCGCAAGAGGTGCTGAATTTCTACAACGATCTGGTCCATGCCGGAGGCTTTGAACTGGAAACGGCCGGCGTGCTCAAGGGAGGCCGCAAGTTGTGGGCGCTGGCGCGTACTGGACAGGGTATGCAGGTCAAAGGCCAGGATCAGGTCAATGCCTACTTGCTGCTGGCCACCAGCTGCGACGGCACGCTTTGCACCACCGCGCAGTTCACCTCGGTGCGCGTGGTCTGCAACAACACGCTGCAGTTCGTTGTCGGCCGCGAAGGCGGCGGCGTCAAAGTGCCGCATTCCACCCGTTTTGATCCGAAGTTAGTCAAGGAGTCGCTGGGTATCGGCCTGTCCGCCTGGGATCGCTTCATGGTCGATATCAAGCAGCTGGCCAACCGTCCGATCTCGACCGATGAGGCCAAACAGTATTTCAGCGATGTGCTGCGCGAACCGGTGATGGCGTCGCCCAACGACCCGGTTTCACGCGCCATGCAGCAAGTGACTTCCCTCTATGCCGGGGAAGGACGCGGCGCGCTGCTGCCCGGTAGCCGTGGCACCGCCTGGGGGCTGCTGAATGCGGTGACGGAATACGTGGATCACCGCCGCCGCTCCCGCAGCCAGGATCACCGGCTGGATTCCGCCTGGTTCGGCCGAGGCGCGCAGCTGAAGGAGAACGCCCTCAAACACGCCTTACTGCTGCTGAACTGACCCATTCCTTTCCCTCGCACCCCTGCTCTGGCTTGGCCAGGCAGGGGATTTTTTATGTCCGTCACTCGGAGACCTCTCCATGCACCACCACATCGAAGCGCTGGACGGCCGCGTTTGTCCCGCCCAAGGCGCCGCCGGCATCCGCCAATGGATAGCCGATCTGCTATCTGGTCCACATCAAACAGACCCGGCCACGTTGCTGTTGAGTATCAACAAGCTGCCGCAAACCGGCGCCTGGCTGTTGAATCAGCTGCGCACCGCCGAACTTAATGATCAGTTGCGCGTAGGATTACCATTCGCCACGCACGGCTTAGGCCAAGTGTGCTGCACGCCAGGCTTTGCCGCGCTGGTCGAACCTGAGCGCTTCCTCACCGCTATCCGGGCAACCCAAGTGTTCCATGCCGGTAACGATCCGTATCTGGAGCACGACTTTGGCCAAGTGGAGATCGATGGCGACACCGTGTTTTGGAAAATCGACTACTACGCGCTGGATAGCGAATTTGGTAGCGAAGCCCCCTGGGATGCCCAGCAAACGCGCCGGGTACTGACCCTCATGCTGGCGGAGGAATATTGATACCGATGCCCCATCAATCCACTGACGCACACTGGATCATGGCCATCCCTGTGCTCTCTACCTCGCACATTCGCCAGCAAACCAACGCCTGGTTGCAGATCAATGTCGGCGGCTGGGTCGAGCTGGAGTACGCCGAGTACAGCCATGGCTTCTTCATTGCCCTGGGTGAAAGCGATAGCGATCCTGCCGAGCGGTTTCCAGATCATCCCGATCTGCAAGGTATTGCCCGCTGGGTTAAGGCAAACTATCCGGCTGCGACCTGGGTGCGGCTGGATGCGGATGGCGAGGTGATTGATGCCTTACCGAGTTACGACTGGGAAGCGGGAGACAGCGATAACCAGGAGTCAAACGGCAGCGCTGCGCTGTCTGCGCAACTGGCGATTCTGGTCGTCCTGTCAGGTGGAGAAGTCGAAGGCGTGTATGCTTCGCAGGCGGATTGCGAGGTGATTGTGGTGGACCTGGATGATGCCGGCGATGACCCCGAGTACTTCCTGTTGCGCGGCTTCTCGGATCGCCAAGCATTTGCCGCTTATCGCGATCAGCTTCACTGCGTGCGCTAGCGCCGGCATCAGGATTTCGCCAAACGGGCGCTGAGCTGTTCCACTACCTCCACCACCAGCGCACGATCCGCCTGGCTGAGTGGTTTCAACAGCAGTTCCAGATAGGCCGCCTGATCGCTAGGGTTGGGGCTGGTTTCCGCCAGCAGGTCGTTCACGCCGCAATGCAGCGCCTGCGCCAGCCCCAGCAGTCGGGGCAAGGTGGGGGTAATGCGGCCTCGCTCCAGTCGCGACACCGCCTCCAGGCCAATCCCCAGTTGTTCCGCCAAGGCCTCTTGCGTCAACCCGCGCGCTTTGCGATATCGGGCGACGGCTTTCGCCACCCGCAGGTTCAACTGTTCCACATTCAGGTTTGAGTTTGACATCACGCGCTCCAATTCAACTTGGATAGTCGTGAATCAACCCATTGACATGAAGTGCTTTCGGAGTTGAAATCCAACTCTTTAAGTATAAATTGCGTGCAATAGGACGAATGGCTATGCCATTCACCGTCCCACTTTTTCCCGGATGAGCAAGGAGAACAATGATGAAACGCGTCCCACACGCGGGATGGCTGGCTGCGGCCATGCTGGTGGCACTGAGCGGCTGCGCCAAGCCTGTACTCGAATACCGCAATGCCGAAATTGTCAACGGCAAGTTATACGCTAGCGGCGCCAACGAACCGTTTAGCGGCAAGGTGACCAATATGCCGGAGAAGTCGATCACCGATTCGCAAACAGGCCTGATGACGGTGCGTGCCACGGTTGGAAACGTCATGTCCAGATGGGTGACGTACCCGGACATGTTGTGCGACCTCAAAGTCGAACAAGGCCTGCCTGACGGCGAGGTGACTTGCCTCAAGCCGCAATCCACCACGTTGTTGGAGCGGCTGACGTTCGACCATGGCACCTTGGATGGTCCTGCCCAACGCATGGATCCTAGCGGCGACCATCCTGTCTGGCGCGTGTCGTTTCGGCAGGGACAAGCTGATGGCATGCTGGAGGTCTTCAGCCCGAGTACCGGCAAGCTGATCTACCACGTCAAGTTTGAGCGCGGCGTACCGACTGGAATGGAGGAGGCCTTTGATGAAACCACGGGAGCAATGACAGGCCGCGCCCAATTCGAGAATGGCAAGTACCAAGGCGAGGTGGTTCGCTACGCGGCCGATGGCAAGCGGCTGCTCTATCAGGCTCATTATATCGATGGCTTTTTGGATGGCGTAGAAGAGGCATTCGATGCGGCCACGGGCAAGCCTCAGTCGTATGCTGTGTGGAAGCACGGCGGTCAGGTCAGCGTCTTGCTGGGTCCTGAGGCCATCCAAGCACACATCGGGCAGTCAAACCGCACCAGCGCCACACTGCCATCCGACGATATCGATGCGTGCCAATCTGCCTGGATCACCGCTTACCGCAAAACCCAACCGGAAGGAGATAGCGCCATCGTCACTCAGGATCAGCTGATGGAATGGGAAGACCAGTGCAAGCAGGGCAAACGTCCGGCCTAAAGTTTCCACCATCCTATGCAACCGAACCCTGGAGTGATCATGACTGAATGGCATTACGAAGACGCGGGCGAACGACACGGCCCGGTGTCCCTTGAGGAAATGGAAGCCTTGATTCACCAGCAGAGCTTGCAAGCGGATTCGCTGGTGTGGTCACCTGGGCTGCCGACCTGGACTGCCCTGTCGCATACCGAATTGGCCAGTCACCTGAATGGCCTGATGCCGCCGCCACTGCCCACTGACAAGATCGACGACATCGCCGTGCGCTGCCTGTGCGTCGCGCCGGTATTGGGCTTCATCCTGGAATCCATGGCGGCGGGGGCCATGGATATCGATTTTGATACGTTTCTCAGGGAAAACCTATTCTGGTACCTCACCCCGATACTCAACATCGGCCTATGCGGGCTGGATATCTATCATCTGAAGCAAGCAGGCATCCAGACCCACCGCTTCGGTAAGTTCCTGGTACTGATCCCGCTCTACCTGTGGAAGCGAGCCAAGACGCTGAATAGCAGCCAAGCGTGTTTCTGGATTTGGCTGGCTTGCTTCGGCATCGTTCAACTCGCGCATATGTCTTGATCCCACCCCTGAATGGCACAACGCCCATCCCCGGCTTAGCGGGGGTGGGCGTTGTTTTTTGGAAACCTGGAGAAACCATTATGACGCAACCCTATTACTCCCCGCAAGAAATGGCCAAGCTGCTGCAGGAGCTGTTTCAAACCCATGCCGGCGCGCTGCATGCAGACCAGCTCAAAGCCTTGCGAGAACGCATTGATGAGCTGGTGTATTACTCGGCCACGGTCGGTTTGATGGGCAAAAGCGGCGCGGGCAAGTCCAGCCTATGCAATGCCCTGTTTGGCGAGAAAGTCGCAGAGGTGGATGATGTCACCCCGTGCACGGTATGGCCGACCGAATTCACCCTGGCACATCAGAACGGCAAAGGGATCTCGCTGATCGACATGCCTGGCGTGGGCGAGTGTCAGGGCAAAGAGGAGGAATATGCCGAGCGCTACCGCGAGATGCTGCCGGAACTCGATCTGATTCTGTGGGTGATCAAGGCCGATGACCGCGCGTTGAGCATCGATGAACAGTGCTACAAGCAACTGATCCGGCCGCACCTGTGCGAGCGCGACATCCCACTGCTGTTTGTAGTCAACCAGATCGACAAGATCGAACCCTGCCGGGAATGGAATAGCGCCAGCCAGTCGCCGGGACCACAGCAGCTCAACAACATCAGCCGGAAGCAAGTCGAATTGTGCCGGCTGTTCGAGGTGCCGCTCAGCCAGATCCTGATCATCTCGGCAGTGGAGGGCTATGGCCTACAGTTGCTGCTGGAGCAGATCATTCATCGCCTGCCCAAGGAAAAAAAGTGGAGTGTCACCCGTGAAGCCCGCGCGGAATACGTGACGCCCAGTATCCAGCGGGAATCGATGACTGGGCTGTGGGAGGCGGTGAAGGACGCTGCCAAGGCGCTGTTGCGCGAAGGCTGGGTGACGATCTCTCGCAAGATAGAGGGCTGGCTTGGCCGCTTGTTAGGATGGTTATGAGCTGGTTTGCTGGTGTTGTTTGGCAGCAAAAAAGCATCCAACGTAGTACCGGGGTACATTTCGGGGTACAATTCAAAATCGAAAGGCCAAAAACCTATAATTGGCGGCACTTTGAATGGAATCATTCGATTCCTGCCGCCGGCACCATATTCCACGGGCCTTGTAGCGATACAAGGCCCGTTTGTTTTTTCCGCAAATCCAAAACTTCCTCCGGTCAGTAGTTCGCTTTTCATAGTCTCAATCCTGCCGCTCGCGCACTCTACGGCTGCGCAAAATCCCCTCGGCAGTGCTGCTCTCAAGCCGCGGGTGGAGACAGCCAAGCCAAGCTGACAGTTCAAGGAAATCGAAATCCGCACGCCCACCCTGGGCGACATGATGGATGCGGAAGAAGAGGCGTATTGGCCAGCGGGCGCGGGACAGGTGGAATGGCTGCTGCTGGCAAGCGAGGGCACAGGGCACAGGGCTGGAGGCCGAGACATTGAAACCCGTTACCGCGAGGCCACGGCTGACTTGGCTTGGCTGCGAGCTGGTCCGTCGCGAAGCTCGAGGACGGACAGCCTGGACCTGGCGGCGCACCAAACAAGAGATGGCCGAGCTGTACGCCTTGTTGACCTCACAAGCCCAGCAACGCCACTACGCAGCCCTGGCAGACACGCTAGAGCGCATTGCCCGGCAGCCAGGGCTTCATGGTGTCAGGACGCAATCCTGGGCGCTTTGCCAGGAGGCATGCAGGCTCGGCTACCCGGGCGAGCTGCCGCATCTGCATTACCTACAGAAGGTCAGCCACAGGGAGCATTTAATCCTTGCCGGCTAGAGTCAGGCCGGCCAGTAAACCCGTTTCAGCGGCAACAGCACGCGCGTTTCCAGGTCCATCGCCTCATAGTGTTCGAGGATGGCCTCAACGAGGTCATCCAGATTCATCAAGGTGATGGGGTTATTTGCGCGTTCGGCCTCGTAATAGGCTTCACGTGAGAACCCACCAGTGCTGACGTACAAACCCTTGTCGCCAGGGTGCCGGATGACGGCCAGAAAACCACGCACTTCCTTCGTTCCCATCTGGCCGCGGCGATGCTTCACCTCGACGATGATGCGTGGCTGTTCAAAGCCGAAGCCATCCGGCGACGCAACAATATCCTTACCGCGGTCGGGCCCCGAGGGCGACACGCGGGTTTTATATCCCATGGCACGCAGCAGTCCCGCGGTGAGGTCCTGCATCTGCTCCCAATCGAGTTTGCTCACCCGGTCTTTGATGAACTCGAGGGACCTTGCTTGCAAATCCTGCAGGAGGTCCTCTTCCTCAAGCCCCTCGTCTTCCTCGCTCGCTTGTTGTGGCTTCCCGCCACCCGTCAGGGCTTCAAACTCACGGTAGATTTCTGCCGAGACCTTGAAGAGGGTCAATGTCGAACCCAGCGAGTTCTTGGCCTTGACCGTCAAGTCATCCCGCGCCACCTCGTGCAGCCACTCAATCTGGCGGTAGGTCGGAAACTCCCCCTCAAACAGGGTAGCGTCATACCGTGCGGCACTGGCAATCCTGCCAACCAGATAAATACGGCGGGCACTGTCGTAGGTAACCACTTGGTCGCCGACTTGCACTTCGCGCACAAACCGGAACACCTGCCCCGCGGCGCTGCGCTGTTTGGGCTTTGAATCCTCCGGGTAAGCCTCCGCCATACGCTGCGAGAAGTCTTCGCGTGTGACAAGGTCCAAGGTATTCCCCGCTTCAATCCAGCCGATGGCGACGATGGCCCTGGATTTGAATTCCGGAGCAAGACGGCCGCCGCTATCGGCGCGCACGAGCCAAGTTGAGCCCATAGCAATCCTTTTTTGACATTATTTTCACAACAGCCCGCATCAAATCCACGCTTCACCCAGGGCTTGCGCCTGCTGCAGCACCAACTCCACGGCACCGTCCTGCTGGTCCGGCGGATATTTGTATTTCCGCAGGATGCGCTTCACCATCAGCCTCAGCTTGGCGCGGACGCTTTCGCGCGCCGACCAGTCCACGCTGAGGTTTTTACGCAGATTGTCAGTCAGCTCATGGGCAATCTTCTTCAGCGTCTCGTCCGTCAGTTCGCGCACCGCGGACTCGCTATTGGCAAGCGCGTCGTAAAAGCGGATTTCATCTTCAGTGAGGCCCAACGCTTCGCTGCGGTTGGCCGCTTCATGAAACTTCTTGGCCATCTCGATGAGTTCCTCGATGACCTGAGCCGTTTCAATGGAGCGGTTCTGGTAGCGCTTCACCACATTAGCCAGCATTTCGGAGAACTTCTTCTCCTGCACCACATTGCCGGAGAAGCGGCTTTTCACCTCTCCTTCCAGCAGGCGCTCCAGCAGCTCCACCGCCAGGTTGCGCTCAGGCAGATTGCGCACTTCCGCCAGGAAAGCTTCATCCAGGATGCCGATATTGGGTTTATCGAGGCCAACGGCTTCGAAAACATCCACCACTTCGTCGGACACCACCGCCGAGCCGATGATTTGGCGGATAGCCAGCTCCCGCTCTTCATCGGTGCGCTTCTGCTGGCTGATATCGCGCTTGGTCAGAATGACCTTGACCGCCTGCATGAACGCTACTTCCTCGCGCACCGCCTTGGCTTCGTCCAGCGTGCAGCACAGCGTGAAGGCCTTGCTCATCGCCAGCGCGGCATCGGCGAAGCGCTTCTTGCCATCCTCCAGCCCCAGGACATGGTTGGCTGCGCCGGCCAAGCATTTGTGGCCCGCCGTCAGGAAGTCGCTATAGTCGTAGCCATGCAGCATGCTCTGCAGGATGTCGAGCTTCTCCGCCAAAATGGCATAGGCTTCGGCGGCATCCACGGTCGGCTTGCCGCGGCCATTGCTGGCGGTGTATTCCTTGAGCGCCGATTTCAGCTCGTTGGCGATGCCGATATAGTCCACCACCAGGCCGCCTTGCTTGTCCTTGAACACCCGGTTGACCCGCGCGATGGCCTGCATCAGGTTGTGGCCCTTCATCGGCTTGTCCACGTACAGGGTATGCACGCAAGGCGCGTCGAAGCCAGTCAGCCACATGTCGCGCACGATGACCAGGCGCAAAGGGTCGGCGGGGTCTTTGAAGCGTTTTTCCAGGCGTTTCTTGGTTTGATGGTTGTAGATGTGCGGCCGCAGCAGCGCCTTGTCGCTGGCCGAGCCGGTCATCACAATCTTGATGGCGCCTTTTTCCGGGTCGGCATCATGCCAGTCCGGGCGCAGCCTGATGATTTCGTTGTAGAGGTGGACGCAGATGTCGCGGCTCATGGCCACCACCATGGCCTTGCCGTTCTGCGCCTGGCAGCGTTCCTCGTAGTGGGCCACCAGGTCCGCCGCCACCGCTTCGATGCGCGGCTCCGCGCCCACCACCTTTTCCAGGGCCGCCCAGCGGCTCTTCAACTTGGCCTGCTGGCTTTCTTCTTCATCCTCGGCCAGCTCGTCCACTTCCTCGTCTATCAGCGGCAACTCGTCCGCCTTGAGCGACAGCTTGGCGAGGCGGGATTCGAAGTAGATGGCCACGGTGGCCCCGTCTTCCTTGGCCTGCTGC
The DNA here is from genome assembly GCF_016428945.1 of Chromobacterium sp. ASV23. Taxonomy (NCBI): domain Bacteria; kingdom Pseudomonadati; phylum Pseudomonadota; class Betaproteobacteria; order Neisseriales; family Chromobacteriaceae; genus Chromobacterium; species Chromobacterium sp. ASV23. The sequence continues at coordinate 105,937 of NZ_JAELTR010000006.1, read as the reverse complement.
ATGTCGTAGACGTGGATATAGTCGCCAAACACCGCCCGCGTGTCGCGGTCCTCGCTGGACACCGGCGTGCCGGTGAAAGCGACGAAGGTGGCGTTGGGCAAAGCATCGCGCAGATGCTGGGCATAACCCACCTGATACACGGCATGCGGCTCGGCCGCCCGCTGGGCCTTATCGTCATTGGCGGCGGCTTTCGGGGCTTTCAGCGTCTTGAGCTTGGCCTCAAAGCCATACTGGGTGCGATGCGCCTCGTCGGCGATGACCACGATATTGCGCCGGTCGGACAGCATCGGGAAGCTGTCTTCATCCTCCCCGGGCATGAACTTCTGGATGGTGGCGAACACGATGCCGCCTGAGGGCCGGTTGGCCAGCTTGGCGCGCAGGTCTTGGCGTGTGGCCACCTGCACGGGCTGCTCGCGCAGCAGGTCCTGCGCCAGCGAGAACACGCCAAACAGCTGGCCGTCCAGGTCGTTGCGGTCGGTAATCACCACGATGGTCGGGTTTTCCATCGCGGCGTCCTGCATCACCCGCGCGGCAAAGCAAGTCATGGTGATGCTCTTGCCGCTGCCCTGGGTATGCCACACCACGCCGCCCTTGTGGCTGCCGCCGGGGCGGGAAGACATCACCACCTGCTGGATGGCCGCGCGCACCGCGTGAAACTGGTGGTAGCCGGCAATTTTCTTCACCAGCTTGCCGTCATCCTCAAACAGCACGAAGAAGCGCAGATAATCGAGCAGATAGGCCGGCGCCAGCACGCCGCGCACCAGAGTTTCCAGTTCGTTGAACTGCCCCAGCGGGTCCAGCGTGACGCCATCGATGGTGCGCCACTGCATATAGCGCTCGGCATTGGCCGACAGCGAACCCATGCGGGCTTCGGAACCATCGGCAATCACCAGGATTTCGTTGTACTGGAAGACGTCCGGTATCTGTTCCTTGTAGGTCTGAATCTGCTCGTAGGCTTTCCAGATATCGGCGTTTTCATCCGCCGGGTTCTTCAGCTCCAGCAGCGCCAGCGGCAAGCCATTCACAAACAGAATGATGTCCGGGCGGCGGCTGTGGCGCGGCCCCTTGATGGCGAATTGGTTCACCGCCAGCCATTCGTTGGCGGACGGGTTCGCCCAGTCGATGAGGCGCACAAAATCGCCGCGCGTTTCGCCGTCTTTTTGCACCTCCACCGGCACCCCGCCCACCAGCAACTGGTGGAAGCGCCGGTTGGCGGACAACAAGGCCGGAATGCCCAGCTCCTGCACCTGGCGCAGCGCATCCTCGCGCGCCGCCAGCGGAATGCCCGGATTGAGCCGGGCGATGGCGCTACGCAGCCGCTCCAGCAACAGCACCTGGCGATAGTCGGCCCGCTCGCAATCGGCCCCTTCCGGCGCCAGATCGGGTCCGAACAGACGGGTGTAGCCGACGTCTTCCAGCCAGCCTAGGGTTTCCTGTTCCAGTTGGTCTTCTGTCATGGTGTTCTCAGGCGATGAGCGCTTCCGCCTCGGGCAGGCGCAGTTGGCCGGAAATCAGGCGGGGGAGAAGTGTGTCGCGCAGGCTGGCAAGGGTTTGGGCTTGTTGATGGTTCGCTGAGATTTTCTGTTGAATGCTGCCGACCACTTCAGAAAAGATGTTCGCCACGGCATTGGAAGGAACTACGACTGGAAAGCGACCAAGCACATCATTTTGCACGCGCTGCCGCCCACTTGTTCCAGACATGCTTTGAATAGCGAATTCACGGAACGTTGAATGGCGGGCGAGCAAGTACCCGTGATATGGCGGCAACGGGGCCTTTGGATGCAGCACTACAAACTCGGTGGAGCCCCAGCCCGTCTGTTCATCAGTCAGGAAGTCTACGAAAGCGGTCTTACCGTTTTCCAGGCAGGGCGTAATGCGGGCCAGTAAGGTATCACCGTTGATGAACTTGGTTCCTGAACCCATCTCGCGCTCAGTCACACCACTTACCGAATGGCCGCTCGTGCTGACGCCCGCCATATCAAGGTACGGAGCACCTACACCCTTTTTTAGCTTGCGGGTGGGATTAATTTCATAAGCATCTTCAAGCGTGAGCAACCGCCACCCCCTCGGCACCAACCCCAACTCCGACTCCTCGAACCCATCCGGAAACAACGCAGCTGTGGCTTCGTCCATGCCTTCCGGGGCGCGGCCTTCCATTTTGGCGCGCACGGGGTCGAAATCGACAAACCAGGATTTGAACAAGGCTTGGGCGATGGCTTCCAGCGTGGCGTTGGTTTCGCGCAGGAGGGTGATGCGGTCGTCAAAAACCCGCGCTATCTCGCCGATTGCAAGTTGTTCGCCCTCGGCTAGGCGAGAGATTTGTACCGAGCCAATGCCGGCTGCACTAACATTTGCTTGAGCGCTGCCCGCTGAGGCGCCTTCAATAAGCGAGTCAAAACCAGGCAGAGAGACAACAGCATAGATAAAGTCGTCAAACGCCTTACCTTTTTTTGATGAGATTCGTGCGACGCGCTGGTTCAGATAAGCCGGCTCGGTTTCTTTGAAACGCGCAACCTTACCGACGGTCGCACCGGTCATTGCCATCAAAATGTCACCATCGCTTAGTCGAAATCGTTCAAGACCTGCCAATTTTTCCGGCGCCACTCGGTCAACGCCATTCAGAACGATGACTGGCGGCTGAATGTTGGCAATCTTGACGACAGCAACGCCGTTATCCCCAAAGTCGGCACTCTTGAATGCATAGCCTCCCTGGATATTGGCAAGGTCAGACAGTCGGCAAACATCAGCATTCATACCCCAGCCCCCCCAGCTTCTGACGAATCAGAGCGTCCAACTCCGCGCCCTTGGCCATCTGCTCACCCAGTTTTTCGGTGAGCTGCTGCATCTTATCGGCAAACGCCTCGTCGTCATCCTCGACTTCCTCTGCGCCGACGTAGCGTCCCGGCGTCAGCACATGGCCGTGCTCGGCAATTTCGGCCAGCTTGACGCTGCGGCAGTAGCCGGGGATGTCTTGATACTCGCCAGCCTCGGCCTCACCACGCCAGGCGGCGACGGTCTGGGCGATGCGGGCTATGGTGTCGTCGGTCAGTTCGGCCTGCACCCGCGAAATCATCGTGCCCAGCTTGCGGGCGTCGATGAACAGCACTTCGCCCTGGCGCGTGGTCTTCTGCTTGGTCAGGAACCACAGGCAGGCCGGAATCTGGGTGTTGAAGAACAGCTGGCCGGGCAAGGCAATCATCACTTCCACCACGTCCGCGTCCACCATGGCGGCGCGGATGGCGCCTTCGTTGTTCTGGCTGGAGGACATGCTGCCGTTGGCCAGCACGATGCCGGCGCGGCCATTTTGCTTGAGGTGGTGCAGCATGTGCTGCAGCCAAGCGTAGTTGGCGTTGCCCTGCGGCGGCGTGCCATAGACCCAGCGCGGGTCGCCCTCCAGGCTGCCGTGCCACCAGTCGCTGATATTGAACGGCGGGTTGGCCAGGATGAAGTCGGCGCGCAGGTCCGGGTGCTGGTTGCGAGTAAAGGTGTCGCCCGGTTCGCGGCCCAGGTTGTAGTCTATGCCGCGAATGGCCAGGTTCATCGCCGCCAGCCGCCAGGTGGTGGGGTTGGACTCCTGGCCGTAGATGGACACGTCGCCCAGTTTGCCGCCGTGCGCTTCAATGAATTTTTCCGACTGCACGAACATGCCGCCGGAGCCGCAGCAGGGGTCGTACACCTTGCCATGGTGCGGAGCCAGCACGGCTACCAAAGTTTTGACGATGGAGGCCGGGGTGTAGAACTGGCCGCCCTTCTTGCCTTCGGCGCTGGCGAACTGGCCGAGGAAATATTCGTAGACCTGGCCCAGCACATCGCGCGCCTGGCTGGCGTCTTCGCCAAAACCAATCGTGGAAATCAAATCCACCAGCTCGCCCAACTTGCCATCCGGCAACTGGGCGCGCGCGTAGCGCTTGTCCAGAATGCCCTTGAGCTTGGGGTTCTCGCCCTCGATTTCGGCCAGCGCATTATCCACCCGCTTGCCGATGTCGGTTTGCTTGGCCGCGGCGCGCAAGTTCTCCCAGCGGGCCGCTTCCGGCACCCAGAACACGTTCACCGCCGTGTAGTAGTCGCGGTCGTCCAGCTCTTCCGCCAGCAGCTCATCATCGCAATCGTGCAGGAAGTATTCGTCGCTCTCGTCGGCGAAGCGCTTCTTCAATTCGGCCTGACGGGCGGCGAAGGTGTCGGAGATGTACTTGAGGAAGATAAGGCCAAGGACGAGGTGCTTGTATTCGGCGGCATCCATATTGGCGCGCAGCTTGTCAGCCGCGGCCCAGAGGGTCTTCTTGATATCGTCAAGCATGGGTATGGGTATTTCCGTTCAAAAAATAGCGGGAAAGCGCGGCGCATGCCCGCATCAGCATTCAATAGCTCGCTATTTTACGCTATATGGGATTTTATCGGGCGACGGGATGCGAGGATGGCGCCTTGGGGCGTCCAGAGGAAAGGCGAACGATATATTTCGCCCGTCAGACCCGCCTCCTGGGCAGCGAAAGGCGCGACGACTGGGCGGCAATAAAAGTTGCAAGCAGCGCGGCATGCCGGCTTGCGCAACAGCGGTTTTGCATTTGAATCCAAGACTGAAGCCAAGGCATGGGCGGCTGCCATAGGGGCTGTTGACGTTTGGTGGGCGGTCGCGCCGGGATGCATTTTGCGACGAATCGAGGCGTTTCGCGCGCCGGATAGTCATTCTCTGCCAGCGCGGAACAACGAAGATTCGGCGCGAAAGGCGCCCGGCCCTGCGGGTTTGGCCGCTTTGGGCCGGAAGCCACGTTGCCCAGCCCTTGCATAGAATGACTATGCGGCGGACTGTGCGCCTTGCTTCCGGCCCAAATCGGCGCAAACGCGATCCACTCACCAAACGTCAACAGCCCCTAGTGTCCGCCATGACGCATGGCGTCTTCATCGCACCGTTCTGTCAGCGAGTCGCCCGCATTCTCAATGCGGCACCTCGATGCCGCTTTGCGCAAGGGGCGTCCATCCCACTAACAAAGCCATTCAGAGTAAATGGTTTCGAATCTGCTCGCAGCTGTGGGTAATCAGGTGGTTGGCGATGGAGATGACGGTCGGCAGCGGGGGCAGGGCGTCGATATCGAACCAGCCGGCGTCTTCAATCTCGCCTTCTTGCGGGCGGATGTCGCCGCTGTCGTACTCGGCGGTGAATGCCAGCATCAGCGAGTGGGGAAACGGCCAGGACTGCGAGAAGGCGTAGCGCAGGTTTTTTACCTTGATTCCCACTTCCTCCCAGGTTTCGCGGTGCACGCACTCTTCCAGCGTCTCGCCGGGTTCGACGAAGCCGGCCAGCGCGCTGTACACGCCGGGCGTGAAGTGCGGGCTGCGCGCCAGCAGCAGCTCGCGGCCGCGGTGCACCAGCACCATCATCGCCGGCGAGATGCGCGGGTAGTAGACCTGGCCGCAGTTGGGGCAGTGGCGGCCCAGTTGGTCGCTATTGACGGCCAGCGGCGTGGCGCAATGGCCGCAGAAGCGGTGGTTGCGCAAAAACTGGCGCAACTGGGCGGCCCGCGCCGCGGCCTGGACCTGCTCGGCGGGAAGCGCGAGAAGGGCAGGGCGCAGCGGCAGCCACTCGCCGCTGGCAGGCGGCGCGCCCACCAGTTCCGCCAGAAACAGATTGTGTTGCTCGTGGATGCCGAGAAAACGCTGGCCGGTCAGCACGCAACCGGCTGGGGCGGATGCCGGCAGAGCTTTGTCCAGCAGCCACAGGCGGGAATCATCAAAAATGCACCAGCGCGCGGGCAGGTTCGGCGCCGGTTGTTGCGAGAGTTCGAAAGCCATGATGCGAAAGTCATGATGAAGATCGCTCAGTTTACGCCGACTCCCGGCGCCGCGTACATCCAGTGTTCGCTTTGCCGGCGCACCACCTCGCTGAGCGAGCCGCTGTGCTCGTACACCTGGCGAAGCCATCGGCTATCGCTGTGGCATTTCAGCGCTTTCTGCCGCAGCGCCGCCAGCTGGCGTTGGCTGCCCAGCGCCTCGGCATGCGGCTCCAGCTCGCGCAGGGAGTCCAGCAGGTCTTCCTGCAGCCCCTGCTGGCGATTGCCGCGGGCGTCCACCAGCACGCCATCGAAGCCGAAGCGGCAGGCCTGGAAGCGGTTATAGCTGTAGGTGAGGTAGGGTTCCGGGCTGATGTCGTCCCAGCCGTCTTCCAGGCAGCGCCGAGCCAGCATCTGGGCGTAGGCGGCCAGCAGCACCGGGGTGTCGATGGATAAGGGCGTGTCGCAGATGCGGATTTCCACCGTGCCGTATTCCGGCTTGGGACGGATGTCCCAGTAGAAGTCCTTCATGCTGGCCACGATGCCTAGCGATTCCATCCGTTCGAAATACTCGTTGAACGCAGCCCAGTCGCTCACCACCGGCATGCAGCCGGACAGCGGGAAGGCGTTGACGCTGGTCAGGCGCGAGGTCTGGAAGGCGGTGTCCACGCCTTGATAGAACGGAGACGACGCGGACAGCGCGATGAAGTGCGGGATGTAGCGCGCCAGGTAGTGGGTGAGCCGCACCGCGGCGTCGCCGTCTGGACAGCCGATGTGGATGTGCTGGCCGTAGACGGTGAACTGTTTGGCCAGGTAACCGTACAGTTCCGATACCAGCTGGTAGCGCTCCTTGGGGTAGATGCGCTGATCGTCCCAGTGCTGGAAGGGGTGGGCGCCGCCGCCGGCCAGACCCAGGTTCAGCTTGTGCGCGCTGTCCACCAGCAACTGGCGGATGGCCAACAGCTCCTCCAGCATGGCGTTGACGTCGCTGTGGACGGCGGTGCCGATTTCTATCATGCCCTGGGTGATTTCAGGCTTGATGTCGAAGCCATGCGGCTTGCGGTTGACTTGCAGCAGCAAGTCGTCGGAACCGCGCGTCAGGTTGTAGTCGCGGCGGTTCAGTATCATCAGCTCCAGCTCCACGCCCAGGGTGAGCGGCTGGCTTGTGTTGAATTCAAGCATGATTGGCTCCCGCGGTTTCGCCGGCCAGGCGCAGCGCCAGCCGGCTGAGGATGGGGGCGAAGATCTCGTTGATCAGCAGCGCGGCCATCAGCGCCGCGCTGAAGCTCTGGGCCGCTTCTCCGAGCGACACCATGCCCAGGCCCAGCAGCAGCGCCGAGCCGCTGTTCATCGGACTCAGCGCCAGGCCCAGCAAGGCGCCCTGTTTGCGCGACAGGCCGTTGCCGCGCGCGGCCAGCCACCACACCAGCATGCCGATGCCGCAGCGCAGCAGCAGGCACAGCAGCGCCAGCTGCCAGTGCGCGGCCAGCGCCTGCGGCGACAGATGGGCGCCGGCGGAGACAAAGAAAGCCACAGTAAAGACATGGCTCAGCGACAGGATGCCCGGCTCGCTGACCGTATAGCCGTGGCGCATGCCGCGGGTGCTCATCCCCGCGATCAGCAGCGCCAGCAAGGCCAGCAGCTGCAGCATGTCGGCCAGGCCGACGACCAGCGCGATCAGGCCGAACAACAGCACGCGTTGAGCTTCGCGCTGGTGTCCGCCCAGCCAGCGGTTCAACTGGGTGGTCACCAGCCCGGCGACCAGACCCAGCGCGGCCGAGCCCAGGATCAGCCAGCCGGGCATCAGGATGCCTTCTTCCACCGTGTGATTGGCTGACAGGTGGCTGTACGACAGCGCCAGCGCGAAGCCTATCATCGCCAGTAGGCTGGACAGCGCGGTGGCGGTCAGCAGCCGCTCGCTGACCTGGCCGTCGGCGCGCGATTCGCGCACGATCTCCAGCACCACGATGGGCGAAGTGGCCATGCCCAGCGCCGCCAGCATCAGGCTGGCCGGCGCGCCAAAGCCGCCGGCATTCAGCAGCGCGAACAGCGCGGCGAATACCAATACACAGTAGAACAGGCTGGTGGCCAGCAGCGTCTTTTCCACGCGCAGCCAGCGCAAGTCCACGCGGCGCCCGGCTTCAAACAGCGAGATGCCCAGCGCCAGTTGCACGAACAGCGAGGCTTCGTTCAGCAATTGCTGGTTCAGCAGGTTAAGGCTGTAGGGGCCGATGATCAGGCCGGTGACGATGTAGCCGGTGATGGCCGGCAAGCGCGCCACGCGCACGGCGATCTGGCCGCCTATCACGCCCAGAGCCAGCAGGATGCCGAACGCGGCCAGCGGGTTCAGCATCAGATTGTGCCAGGTGGGGAATGGCATAGTGGTTTCTCCTGTATTGCGCGATGCGAGGCATTGAATTGCCTTGCCTCTGCCCTAAGGTATGAATGACTGACGCGATTTCGAGCCAAGAGTTCATGCTAATAGACTGGATCCGCCGCCTGGGCGGCAAACGGATGCCGCCGGCCTTGCTGTCGCGGCTGCGGGAAGAGGCAGACGGCATGCCGCTGCTGGAGGGCTTGTCGGCCGACGAGCGGGACCGCCTGCTCAGGCTGGCGGGCGACTTGCTGCTGGCCAAGACCATCACCGGTCTGGAGGACATGGCGGTGGACGATGCCATGCGGTGCCGGCTGGCGCTGCAGATGGCATTGCCGGGCATGAACCTGGGCATGCGCGCCTATGAAAACTGGCGCGAGGCGGTGCTGTACCCTGCGCCGTTTGTGGTGCGCAACCGTTGGCAGGATGGCATGGGCCTGGCGCATGAAGCCGAACAGGTGTTGATAGGCCAGGCCCATTATCAGGGGCCGCTGGTGTTTTCCTGGCCGGATGTGAATGAATCGCCGTTGCTGGACGGCTGGAATGTGGTGATCCACGAGGTGGCCCACCAGTTCGACATGCTGGATGGCCCGGCCAATGGCGCTCCGCCGCTGCACAAGGGCATGAACCGCCAAACCTGGAGCCAGGCATGGAACCAGGCTTATCGCCAATTTTGCCGTACGGTGGACCATGGCGTGGAGGGTTGGCTGGACCCGTACGCCAGCGAAAACCCGGCTGAATTCTTTGCCGTGCTCAGCGAAGCCTTCTTTGAAATCCCCCACCTGGTGGCCAGGGATTTCCCAAATCTGTATGGCTTGCTGAAGCTGTTCTATCGACAAGATCCGGCGGCCAGGCTGCCAAGGGTGGCGGAAGACGCGCTGCTGCCGCCTCAGCCGCCCGATGGCATGGGTCAGGGTTGATCTATCGTCTCGGCCAGGACGCCGCCTTTTTCGCGCAGCAGCAGGTAGATGCCGGCCGCCAGGCCGATCAGGCACTGGACCATCAGATAGTAAGAAGGCGCCATCGCGTCGTATTTCAGCCAGATGGACAGCAGCACCGGCGTCAGGCCGCCGGCAAAGGCGTAGGCCACATTGTACGAGAACGACAGTCCGGAGAAGCGCACCGCAGCCGGGAAGACCCGCACCATCACCAGCGGCACCGCGCCGACGATGCCCACGCTGAAGCCCAGCAGCGTGTACAGCGGATACAGCTGGCTGCTGTCTTGCGCCATGATCGAATAGAACAAATGGCTGCTGATGCCCAGCAGCAGGCTGCCGCCAATCAGCGTGAAGCCGCTGCCGATGCGGTCGCTGAGCCAGCCCGCCACCAGACAGCCGCAGGACAGCGCGACCACGGCCAGGCTGTTGGCGCGCAGCGAGTCCACCGGCAGGATGCTGAACTGTTTCTGCAGATAAGCCGGCGCCATCAGGATGGCGACGACGATGGCGATGGCCAGGAACCAGGTCAGAAACATGGACAAGGCCACGCCGGTCTTGTGCTGTTTCAGCACCGTTTTCAGCGGCAGCTCGCGCGACAGTTTCTTGCGCGCCTTCATCTCCGCGAATACCGGCGTTTCATGCAGCCACTGCCGCAGCTGCATCGCCACCAGCCCAAACACGCCGCCGATCAGAAATGGCACCCGCCAAGCCCATTCCGCGATCTGCTGCTGGGAAAACGCCATATTGATGGCCGTGGCGATCAAGGAGCCCAGCAGGATGCCTACGGTCAGGCCGGACGTGATCACGCCGCAGGCAAAGCCGGTATGGCGGGATGGCGCGTGCTCGGCGACGAACACCCAGGCGCCCGGCACTTCGCCGCCTATGGCCGCCCCCTGCAGGATGCGCAGCGTCAGCAGCAGCAGCGGCGCGGCGATGCCGATATCGTGGTAGGTGGGCAACATGCCCATCGCCAGCGTGGGCAGCGCCATCAGTACGATGCTTAGCGTGAACATACGCTTGCGGCCGAACAGGTCGCCGAAATGCGCCATCACGATGCCGCCCAGCGGCCGCGCCAGATAGCCGGCGGCGAAGATGCCGTAAGTTTGCAGCTGGCTCAGCCAGTCCGGCATGCTGGGCGGGAAGAACAGCTTGCCCAGCACCACGGCGAAGAACACGAAAATGATGAAGTCGTAGAATTCCAGCGCGCCGCCAAGCGCGGCCAGAGAGAGCGTCTTATAGTCCTGTCGCCCCAGCGGGCGAGCGGAGGGCAGGGTCAGTGGGCGGGCGTTCATCCAGGTGCGGTCCTCTTGTCCAGTTTATTGTCGGCTGCTTGTTTAAGCGCGGCCGTGCGGATCAGATTAAAGGAGCGGGGATTGTCTGACAATACGAATCTATTGCATTTTTGTATTCACGGGATACGCGGCGGGCGGGGCGCGCAAGCGCTGGGCGCTTGCGGAAAGAAAAAAGCCCCGGCGGCAAGGCGCGCGCCGGGGCAAGGTTAGGCTTACTGCAGATCGAAGCGGTCCAGGTTCATCACCTTGCTCCAGGCCGCGGCGAAGTCGCGCACGAACTTCTCCTTGGCGTCGTCTTGGGCATAGACTTCGGCCAGCGCGCGCAGCTGCGAGTTGGAGCCGAAGACCAGATCGACCCGGGTCGCCGTCCATTTCAGCGCGCCGCTGGCGCGGTCGCGGCCTTCATATACGTCATGCGCGTCCGAAACCGGCTGCCACACCGTGCCCATATCCAGCAGGTTGACGAAAAAGTCATTGCTCAGCGCCTGCGGCCGCTGCGTGAACACGCCGTGCCGCGATTGGCCGGCATTGGCGCCCAGCACGCGCAGGCCGCCCACCAGCACCGTCATCTCCGGCGCGCTTAAGGTCAGCAACTGCGCCTTGTCCACCAGCAGCGCTTCCGCCGGGGCGGTAAAGGCTTTTTTCTGGTAGTTGCGGAAACCGTCGGCCTGCGGCTCCAGCACGGCGAAGGACTCGACATCGGTCTGGTCTTGCGACGCGTCGGTTCGGCCGGGGGTAAACGGCACGTCCACCGCGAAGCCGGCAGCCTTGGCCGCGGCTTCCACCGCCGCGCAGCCGCCCAGCACGATCAGATCGGCCAGCGATACCTTCTTGCCGCCGCTCTGCGCGCGATTGAAGCCCTGGCGGACTTCGTCCAGCGCGGCCAGCACCCGCGCCAATTGCTCGGACTGATTGACTTCCCAGTCTTTCTGCGGCGCCAGGCGGATGCGCGCGCCGTTGGCGCCGCCGCGCTTGTCCGAGCCGCGGAAGGTGGAGGCCGATGCCCAGGCGGTGGAGACCAGCTCCGCGATCGACAGGCCGGAAGCCAGCAATTTCACCTTCAGCGCGGCGATGTCCTTGGCGTCGATCAACGGGTGATCGACTGTCGGGATCGGGTCTTGCCAGATCAGCTCTTCCGCCGGCACTTCCGGGCCGAGGTAGCGTGCTTTCGGGCCCATGTCGCGGTGGGTCAGCTTGAACCAGGCGCGGGCGAAGGCGTCGGCGAAGGCCTGCGGGTTCTGGTGGAAGCGGCGGGCGATCGGTTCGTAGATCGGATCGAAGCGCAGCGACAGATCGGCCGTGGTCATCATCGGCGGATGTTTCTTGGACGGATCATGCGCGTCCGGAATCATGTGCTCCGGCTTCACGTTCTTGGCCACCCATTGATGCGCGCCGGCCGGGCTCTTGGTCAGTTCCCACTCATAGCCGAACAGCACGTCGAAGTAGCCATTGTCCCAGCGGGTCGGGTTTGGCTTCCAGGCGCCTTCAATCCCGCTGGTGGTGGCATGCGCGCCTTTGCCGGAGCCGAAGCGGTTGATCCAGCCCAGGCCCTGCGCCTCGATCGGGGCGGCTTCCGGCTCCGGCCCCACCAGCGCCGGGTCGCCCGCGCCGTGGGCTTTGCCGAAGGTGTGGCCGCCGGCGACCAAGGCTACGGTCTCTTCATCGTTCATCGCCATGCGGGCGAAGGTTTCGCGCACGTCACGGCCGGAGGCCACCGGGTCTGGATTGCCGTCCGGACCTTCCGGGTTGACGTAGATCAGGCCCATTTGCACGGCGGCCAGCGGATTTTCCAGTTGGCGGTCGCCTGCGTAGCGGCTGTTCGGCTTGTCGCTGGTAGCCAGCCAGGTCTGCTCGGCGCCCCAGTAGATGTCTTCTTCCGGTTGCCAGATGTCTACGCGGCCGCCGGCGAAACCGAAGGTCTTGAAGCCCATCGATTCCAGCGCGCAGTTGCCGGCCAGGATCATCAGATCGCCCCAGGACAGCTTGTTGCCGTACTTTTGCTTGATCGGCCACAGCAGGCGGCGCGCCTTGTCCAGGTTGCCGTTGTCCGGCCAACTGTTCAGCGGCGCAAAGCGTTGGTTGCCGGTGCCCGCGCCGCCGCGGCCGTCAGCCGTGCGGTAGGTGCCGGCGCTGTGCCAGGCCATGCGGATGAACAGGCCGCCATAGTGGCCCCAGTCCGCCGGCCACCACTCCTGCGAAGTGGTCATCAGCGCGTACAGGTCTTTTTTCACGGCGGCCAGGTCCAGCGTCTTGAAGGCCTTGGCGTAGTCGAAATCGTTGCCCAGCGGGTTGGACGCGGGCGCGTGCTGGTGCAGAATGTTCAGGTTCAGTTGATTGGGCCACCAATCCCGGTTGCTGCGGGTGCCTGCCAGTGTCTTGCCGGCATGGGCGGCGGTGAAAGGGCATTTTTGTTCCTGGCTCATAGTGTTCTCCTTGCGTGGGGGGCAATGGGATGACTTGCTGAACCTAGGTTAGTTGCCAAACCATCGTCTGGCTATTGAGTATGTTTTATCGAGTCAATTTCACAAAACTATCGTTTAATGCCGATGGTTATAATTTAGCTATTGATGGTTTGCCGTACCGGCGGGACCGTTCGGCAAACGTCAATAGCGGCTGCCGCGAGCGGCGTTAAGCCGTCCTGGCCGGCATGCTCAATCCAGCAGCGTGGTTTTCTTCAGCATGTCGTTCGGCAGCTTGATATGCCAGCGATCCAGCCCTGAGCGGCTGAAAATGAATGTGCCTTCCGATGGGATGGTCGGGAATATGCTGGACGGCGGCTTGTGATGGATCAGGATGGATTTGGTGATGGAGGCTGCGGCCTGGCCTTGTTCCGCCCCCGTCAGCACAATGCCGCCGATGGCGCGGTTGGGCCCCACGGCAAAGCTCCAGAACGCAAAAACCGGCACCTGCGTATGCTGCATGGTCCATTGCATGACCTCATCGCCCGGCACATAACGACCGTTGCGGTCATGCAGCGCGAAATACAGCCCGACCCAGATGGCGCGGTACTTGTCTTTGGCGCTGGCAACGATCTGCTGCCAGTCCTCGAAGGTGGCGGCTTCCGCCATCATCACGTCGAACATGCCTAATTTGATGGCCGGCAGGTTATCGAAGCTTTCCTGCTCAATCACGTCCGCCGTCATTTCCTTGTCGAACAGAATCAGGATGTTGTGGGCGTTTCCGGGAGCAAAGGGCGCAATGCTGAGGATGTTGCGGGAGAACAAGGGGCGCTCCAGCACGCCGGTCACGTTTTGCTGAGGGGTTTTGAAGTATCGTCTGGGATTGTTGTTGATGCCGAGGTACACCACAGGAATCTTGTTGTCGATCATGGCGCCCACAAACTCCAGCGAGGCGTCGTCGCCGGCGATGACCAGATCCGGCTTGTCATGATCGATGAGGCGAACCAGCCTGCCCGCCGTCGCCTTGACCTTGTCCGGCTTGTCCACCTTGGAGTTCAGTTCGAAAAAAGACAGCGCCGCCAGCGGAGCCAGTTCGGTTTTCAGCACTTCTCGGTAGGCATGGCTCCAGGCGTACTGGTCGGAATAGCTGTCTATCACGTAGATGCGCTTGAGGCCTTGGGCGCAGATCTGCGATGCGCCCAGCAGCAGAATCAGCAAGAGTGTCAGGGATTTCATAGGCAAATCTCCATTCCCTTGCGGACGAATGCCTGGGTGGCAGGCGGTGTATTGTGTTGTTTTAAATCATGTTAGGCGGTGTCGCGTGTTTTCTCTAGCCGACGGCAGCCTGTCGTGCGGGCAAGGCGTCATTTCACCGCCCCATCCATGCCGCGCATGAGGTAGCGTTGGCAAAACACAAACACGGCCAGCACTGGCAGGATGGCCAGCACCGCCCCGGCCGCCACCATGCGGGTGGAGGTGGCGAAGGCGCCCTTCAGGTACAGCACGCCGACGGACAGCGGGTACAGGTCCGGCGTTTTCAGCACCACGCTGGGCCAGACGTAGACGTTCCACGACCATACCAGAGTAAAAATGCCCAGCGTGGCGAGGTAGGGCCGCGCCAGCGGCAGGCAGATGCGCCAGAACACCTGCCAATCATTGGCGCCGTCCATGCGGGCGGCGTCGACGATTTCGTCCGGGATATCCTCGAAGGCATGCTTCATCAGGTAAATGCCGAAAGCGCCGGCGATGGACGGCAGCACCACGCCCAGCCGGCTGTCGTCCAGTCCCAGCCGGGTGATGGTGACGTAGTTGCTGATGAAGTTGATTTCGCTGGGCAGGAGCAGCGTGGCGATGATGGCGTAGAACACCAGTTGCCGGCCGCGAAAGCGCAGCTTGGCCAGCGGGAAGGCCGCCAGCGCCGATACCGCCAGCGTGCCCAGCGTGGTCAGGCCGGAGATGCATAGCGAGTTCCACAGGAAACGCCCCAGCGGGATGGCGTCCCAGACGGCGGCAAAGTGCTGCCATCCGGCATCCTTGGGCCACAGCGGCGGCGGGAAGTCGAACACCTGCTCGCCATTGCCGACGGCGATGCCCAATGTCCAGATGAAGGGATAGCAGCAGGCGAATGACAGCGCCAGCAGCAAGATGAAGTCGGGCAGCCGGCGCAGCAGGCGGCGCGGGGCGAGTCGGGGTAGGGCGAGGGTAGCCATGCGGTTCTCAGCGGTGATCGGCGCGGATCAGTCGGAAATTGAGCCAGGCCAGCAGCAGGCAGACCAGCGTCAGGATCAGCCCGGCGGCGCTGCCGCGGCCGAAGTCCAGCTGGTTGAAGCCCTGGTGGAAGGCGTAGTACAGCGCGGTGTAAGTGGCATTCATCGGCGCGCCGCGCGTCATCACCAGCACTTCCTCAAACGCTTTCAAGGCGTCTAGCGTGGAGATCAGGCTGCAGAACAGGATGGTGGGCTTGAGCATGGGCACGGTGATGCGCCAGAAGCGCTGCCAGCGGTTGGCGCCGTCCAGCCGCGCCGCCTCCTGCATCTCGGCCGGGATGGCCTGCAGTCCGGCCAGGTACAGCACCATGTAGTAGCCCAGGCCGCGCCAATAGGTGACGAACATCACCGAATACAGCGCCAGGTCTTCGTCGCTGAGGAAGCCGATATCGCGCTCCGGGGCCAGCAGCCGCAGCCAGTGCAGCGCGCTGTTGAGCACGCCGTAGTCGGCGTACATCCAGTTCCACATGATGCCGACAACGGATACCGTGGTGATCACCGGCAGGTATAGCGCGGCGCGGAATAGCCGGATGCCGGGCAAGGCCTGGTTGACCAGCAGCGCTAGGGCGATGCCGGACAGCTGGATGGCCGGCACCACCAACAGGTAGCGCAGCGAATTGGCCATGGCCTGCCAGAACACGGGGTCGTCCAGCAGGTAGCGGAAATTGTCCAGGCCGGCCCATTGCGGCGGCGAGATCAGATCGTAGCGGGTGAAGGCGACGTAGCTGCCGAACAGCAGCGGCCAGAAAGTGAACGCGCCCATCAGCAGCAGGGCGGGCGACAGAAACAGCCAGGCGTTGCGGGACGAGGTCTTCATCGTGCATTCCGTGTACTGCGCGGCGGAAAAAAGCCCCTCCGGCAGACGAGGAGGGGCAAAGAGAGGAGGGATAGGCGCGGCTGTCCTTATTTCAGCTGCCGGTTCCAGAACGCCGCAGCGTCGTCCAGCGCTTTCTGCGCGTCCTTCTTGCCGATGACGGCGGCTTCCACATTGTCGACCAGGTTTTTCTTCAAGTCGGCGACATTGGGCACGCCGGTCAGCACCAGGGTGCGGATATTGCGCGCTACCTTGGCGCCCTGGATGCGCGAATCCTCTATGGCGCCGCCGGCCGAGGTCTTGACGAAATAGCTGTCGGTCAATGCCTTCTGGGTGGACGGGAAGGTGGCGCCTGTCACTTTGGCGAAGGCCAGCTGTTGGCTGTCGCTGGTCAGGAATTTGGCGAACTTCACCGCTTCGGCCTGGGTTGGCGCCGGCAAGCCCTTGGATACGGCCCAGCTGAACAGGTAACCGCCTTGGGCGATCTTGGTCGGCCCCAGCGGCGCCGGCTGCACCACGGTGACGGCGTAGATGGCGCGGGCGTCGCTCTGCGTGCGCTGCGCGGCGGTGGGGGCGGTTTCCATCATCGCCAGCCGGCCGCTGTTGTACAGCTTGACGCTGGCCTGGTAGTTGTCGTCGGCGAACAGATTGTCCTTGGCCAGCGCGCCGGCCTGGTAGGCGTCGGCGAATTTGCGGATCAATGCGACATGGCGCGGACTGTTGAACACGGCCTTGCCGTTTTCGATCAGCGGCAGGCCCTGGCCCAGCATGATGCCGTCTATCTGCCCCAGCTGCGGCAGCAGGCCGGGCACGCCGGTCTTGGCCTTGATGGTCTTGGCCAGCGCCAATTCCTGCTCCAGGCTGGTCACCGGCGCGTGCGGGTCCAACCCGGCCTTTTTGAACAGCTGGCCGTTGATCGCCAGGATATTGATATTGTTGTACCACGGCAGGCCGTACAGCTTGCTGCCGAAGCTCAGATCGGCCAGCGCGTTCGGCAGATAGGCGGCCTTGTCCGCGCCCAGCGCGGCATCCAGCGGGATCAAAGTGCCTTTTTGCGCGTACTTGAACAGTCGCGGCACATCATGGTTGACCAGCGCTGGCGGCTTGCCGGTGGCAATGGCGGCGTTCAGCTTGGTTTCGAAATTCTCGTTGAACACGTCCACCCACTGCACTTCCACATTGGGGTGTTGCGCTTCGTAGTTTTTCTTCACGTTGGCGAAATAGCCGTTGAAGGTCGGTTGCAGCGAGTCGGTCCAGAATTCCAGACGGATTTTCTCGGCATGCGCAGCGGCGCTCAGCCCGCAAGCGAGCAGGGCCGCGCTGGCGAATGCCAGACGGTAGACTTTCATATTCATCTCCTCCTGTGTTGTGTCAGCGGCGCAGCAGCAGCAGCGCGCCGCTGGCCGAATCGCCCTTGGCGGGCGTCAGTTGCTGGCGGAAGCCAGGCGGCAGCCAGTCGCGCAAGGCCTGGCCCAGCCCGCCGCATAAGGCGACCGGCAATTCGCCGGCGGGGTCCAGCGCCCGGGCGATGGCCCAGGCGTCTTCGCCTGCCTGGCGCAGCAGCGCGTCGGCCTCCGGATCCGTGCGCGCCGCGGCGAAAACCAGCGGCGCGAGTTGGGCGACACGCGCCGGATTGGCCTCGCTGTTCCAGCGCATCATCGCCTGCCAGTTGCCGCCGACGAATTCCAGCACGGCGCGGGTAAGAGGGGTATGGGTATAGCGGCCATCCAGCGCCATTTGCGTCAATTGCGCGGCGCGCTGTCCCAGCCAGGCGCCGCTGGCTTCGTCGCCGCTGGGATACCCCCAGCCGCCTACCTCGCGGTGGCTGCCGTCTGGATAGAGCGCCTCGCCTACGCTGCCGGTGCCGAGGGCGACGATGACGCCGGGCTGGCCGCCATGCGCGCCCAGCAGGGTGGTGTAGCCGTCGGTAGCCAACTCCAGTCGGGCGAAATCCGGCGCGCGCAGACGGAATTGCCGCGCCCACTCTGGGTTGTTCGCGCCGGACAGCCCTAGTCCGATGGCGCAATCGGCGTAAGGCGGCAACACTTTTCCTATCTCGCCGAAGGCGCGCTCCAACAAAGCCAGGACGGTGCGCCAAGCCGGTTCTATGCCCTGGGCTAGCGAGGAGCCCGGTCCTTCCGCCTGGGTCAGCGGGCGGCCATCCGGAGATTCGATGCGCAAGCGCGTGCCGGTGCCGCCGCCGTCCACGCCAATCAGGTAGGGAGTGGAATTGTCCATGGAGGATATGTCCCGTCGCCAAAAATGACAATTGTATTTATGATTGGAGCATTGCTGGATTATTTCGTCAACTTGATTTATTTAAATGCGGCATTCATGTCATTCGCTTGCCGGCCAGCTGTGGCGCTTGCGATACTGCCGTCATGAAATCCACCGTTATCCGCCCGGACGCCCTGACCGTGTCCGGCACCAACCTTGAGCACGCGCGTTCGCACAACCGCCGCGCCGTGTTGGAAACTGTGCGGCTCAACCGCCAGTTGACGCGGGCGGACCTTGCCCGTTTGACCGCGTTGACGCCGCAAACCGTGTCCAATATCACGGCCGAATTGCTGGACGCCGGCATGCTGCTGGCAGGCGCGCCATTGCGCGGCGGCGCGCGCGGCCAGCCTGCGGTGCCGCTCAGCATCAATCCGGATGGCGCATACTCCATCGGCGTGCAACTCGATCATCAGACCATGATCGCGGTGGTGTCCGATCTGGCCGGCCGAGTCCGCGCGCGGACGGAGCGGGCGGTCCATCGGCCCGATCCTCAGACCGCGCTGCCCTTAATCGCGCAGATGCATGATGAATTGAGGCGCGCATCCGGACTCGATTGGACGCGGCTGCTGGGAATGGGCTTTGTCATGCCGGGGCCGTTTGGCGTGGAGGGCATGACTTCGGTCGGGCCCACAACTTTGCCCGGCTGGGAGGCGGTGGATGGCGCATGGCTCAGCCGCCGACTGGGCTTGCCGGTGTTGTTGCAGAAGGATGCCACCGCCGCCGCCATCGGCGAGCGCCTGTACGGCATGGCCAGCGAATTGCGCAATTTCATCTATCTATTTATCGGCACAGGCTTGGGCGCCGGCTTGTTTCTGGATGGCCGCTTGTATACCGGCGGCCGCGGCAATGCCGGCGAAGTGGGCCACATGATCGTGCAGCCGGGCGGCCACCCTTGCGAATGCGGCAATCGCGGCTGTTTGGAGCGCTATGTTTCGCTGCGGGCGCTATATGAAACGCTGGGCGTGGCCGATGGCGAATTGGCTACCCCGGCGCACCTGTCCGGCCTGCCGATTGCGCAAAACGGCGAGCGCTGGCTGGATAGCGCGGTGGGGCCGTTGCGTCAGGCGGTGAATATCCTGGAGTCGCTGTTGGATATCGAGGCCGTGGTGATCGGCGGCTTGCTGCCGCCGGATTGGCTGAATGCATTGGTCGAGCGCCTGCATCCCTTGCCGGTATCGATTCGCCGCCACGACGGCGAGCGGCTGCGGCTGGGCAGCGCTGGCCGCGATGTGGTGGCCTTGGGCGCGGCGGCGCTGCCCATCTTCGATGAGTTCAATCCGCAGTACGAGGTATTGCTGAAAAACGGCCGCGGTTGACCGGCGCGCGTCGGCAGATCCATCACGATCCGGAGGAGACGAGAATGGCATTGCGATTCCTGTTCAATCACTTGGGTTTTGAAACCGGGGCGGACAAGAAGGTGCTGTTGCAGGGCGAGGCTGGAGCCTGCGTGGACGGCGTGGCGGTGCTGGACGAAGCGGGGCAGGTCGTGCTGCGCTGCCCCCTGCATGCGCTGGGCCCGGCAGAGGGCTGGCCGGACTGGCATTACTGGCAGGCCGATATCGGCGCGCTGAGTCGGCCTGGCGTCTATCAGTTATGGCTGGAGGGTATTACGCCGCCGGTGGTGTCGGCGCCGTTCGCGGTGGCGGATGGGCTTTACGGCCCGGCTTTGCTGTCTGACTTGCTGTTCTATTTCAAATCTCAGCGCTGTAGCGGCCTGTACGACGCCGCGGACCGTGCCGCACCGGAAGAAGGTGGCGGCGAAAGGCGCGATGTCCACGGCGGTTGGTACGATGCCTCCGGCGACTGCTCCAAGTATCTGAGCCATCTGTCTTACGCCAATCATCTGAATCCGCAACAAACCCCGCTATTGGTGTGGAACCTGATCCGTGCCCGGCAGGCGCAGCCCGGCCACGGCAAGTGGTTTGACGAACGGTTGGTGGACGAGGCCTTGCATGGCGCGGATTTTCTGCTGCGGATGCAGCACCCCGACGGCTATTTCTACCAGACGCTGTTCGATGGCTGGAGCAAGGATGAGCGCAAACGCAGCTTGTGCGCCTACGCTACGCAGCAAGGCTTGCGCTCGGCGGCGTTTCAGGCTGGCTGGCGCCAGGGCGGCGGCATGGCCATCGCCGCGTTGGCGGCCGCCTCGCGCTTGCCGCGCGATGGAGAGTTTGCCCGGGAAACCTATCTGGAAGCGGCGCGGCGCGGCTTCGCCCACTTGCAGGAGAGTGGCCAGGCGTATCTGGCCGACGGCAGCGAAAATCTGATCGACGATTATTGCGGCCTGCTGGCCGCTTGCGAACTGCATGCCGCCTGCGGCGAGGCCGAGTATGCCGATGCGGCCGCCGAGCGCGCGGCCTGCATGCTGGACCGTCAGCACGATGCCGGCTGGTTCTGGCTGGATAACGAGCGGCGATACAGCTATTGCCACGCTTCCGATGCCGGCTTGCCTTATTTGGCATTGGCGCGTTATCGGGAAGTCTTGCCGGAGGGGCCGTATGCGGCCGCGGTCGAACAGGGCTGGCTGTATGGCCTGCTGGGCGAATTGGAGCGCACGGCGCGGGCGGGCAATCCTTTCGGCTACCCGCGGCAGTGGGTGCAGCGGCCGGGCGAAGAGGCGAGTTCGAGGTTTTTCATGCCGCAGCGCAATGCCAGCGGCTACTGGTGGCAAGGCGAGAATGCCAGGCTGGCGTCGCTGGCGGCGGCGGGCTGGCAGGCCGTGCGGCATTGGCCGGAGCATGCGATTGCCTTGGGCGGCTATGCCCAAGCGGCGGTGGACTGGGTATTGGGCCGCAATCCATTCGATATGTGCATGTGGCAGGGGCATGGCCGCCGCAATCCGCAATACGAGCCGGGCTATTTCAACGCGCCGGGCGGCGTGTGCAATGGCATCACCGCCGAGCCGGGGCGGGATGACGGGGTGGCTTTTTTTCTGCCGGAGCAGACGGACATCAGCCAATCCTGGCGCTGGAGCGAGCAGTGGCTGCCGCACGGCGCCTGGCTGTTCCTGGCGCTGGCCTTGCGTCAGTCCTGAGTGACGCAGGGCAATGAAAAACGCCACCGTTTGAACGGTGGCGTTTTGTCCGGCGAGCAGGCGGATTACTGGGCGCTGCTGCGCGGGCCGCGGTTGCCCTGGTAGCCGCCTTCGCGGCGCTGGCCTTGGTAACCGCCTTCGCGGCGATTGCCCTGATAGCCGCCACGATTGCCGCCATTGCCGCGACGATCGCCGTAACCGCCCGGCTTGCCGTTGCGACGCGGGCCGCCCTTGGACGGGCGACGAGTCGGCTCCATGCCTTCGATCACGCCTTCGGTGATGGAACGCTTCAGGTATTGCTCGATGCGGCGCACCTTGTGCGACTCTTTCGCTTCCGCCAGGGTGATGGCGGTGCCGTCGCGGCCGGCGCGGCCGGTACGGCCGATGCGGTGCACGTAGTCTTCAGCTTGCTTCGGCAGGTCGAAGTTCACCACGTGGGTGATGGTCGGCACGTCGATGCCGCGAGCGGCCACGTCAGTGGCAACCAGCACCTTGATGCGACCGCGGCGCAGGTCGTTCAGGGTGCGATTGCGCCAGCTTTGCGGCATGTCGCCGTGCAGGCAGGCTGCGGAGTAGCCCTGATCGGACAGCTTGTCGGCCAGCTCTTCGGTATACGCCTTGGTGGCGGAGAAGATCACGCACTGGTCGAAGCCGGATTCCTTCAGGATATGATCCAGCAGGCGATGTTTGTGGTTCAGGTCATCCGCGTACAGCAGGTGCTCGTCAATGGTGCCGCCCGAGGTTTCGGTGCGGGCGATCTCGATGCGCTGCGGTTCGCGGGTCATCTTTTCAGCCATGCGGCCGACGATGCCGTCCAGCGTGGCGGAGAACAGCACGGTCTGACGGGTTTCCGGCGTAGCCTTGACGATGGCTTCGATATCATCGATGAAGCCCATGTCCAGCATGCGGTCGGCTTCGTCCAGCACCAGCATTTCCAGGCGGGAGAAGTCGATGCGGCCAGAGCGCATGTGGTCCATCAGGCGGCCCGGGGTGGCCACGATCAGATCGATCGGGCGGGACAGGGCGCGAATCTGGAAGCCGAAGGAGGAGCCGCCCACCAGGCAGGCTGTCTTCATCCAGCGCAGGTCCTTGCCATATTCCAGCGCGTTCTTCTCAACTTGCTGCGCCAGTTCGCGGGTCGGGGTCAGCACCAGTACGCGCGGGCCTTGGCCCTTGCCGGTGGAGCGTTCCGACAGCTTGGTCAGCGCGGGCAGCAGGAAAGCGGCGGTCTTACCGCTGCCGGTTTGAGCGGAAACCAGCAGGTCGCGGCCAGCGATGGCGGCCGGGATGGCTTCGGCTTGAACCGAGGTCGGGGAGGTGTAGCCGGCAGCTTCCAGAGCGCGCAGGATGGTCGGGGCGATGCCCAGATCGGAAAAGTTCATGTATATCCTTTCAGGCCGGATGATGCCGGCGTCACTTATAGCCAGATTTCGTGGCGGTTATACGGCGCCTTTGGGCCGTAAATCATCGGCACTAACCTGGCAAGCGGCGAACAGCGGTCCAGTCGAAAGCGACATTATTGCTTGGACGAAGCCTGGAAAGGGTCAGGGACGATGAAAACACACTCGGGCAGAGGCGTGGTGTGGGTTTGCCCGGTGAAAATGCAAGAGAGCGGACTATACGGTAAATATTGCCTCGTGGCAATAGTTTTTCGCAGTTTGCAAAGATAAGTGTTTGATTGTGTATGGCTTGGTTTCTCGCTTTCATGAAAAAAACGGCAGCTTCGGCCGAAGGCGGGCGTTCTATGGGGGCATCGGCCGCTGTGAGGCGATGCCGCCTGAGTCAATCTCAAGGCGGCGAGCGCCGGCTTGGGCGAGGGGGCGCCGTTTGCTACAATGCCGCCTTTTTTGTTTCGCAAGGAATCATGGGAATGCAATACGCTGTGCAGCGCTACGCCGCCACCCGGCCCTGGGCCAGACGGATCGCCCAGCTTTACGCGCAGGCCATTCAGGCCGCCGAGGCCAGGGCGCAGATGAAGGATGTGATCAAGCGGGAGCTGGAGCGGGCAGCGCAGGTATTCGACATTCCCCAGTCGGCCATCGTGACTGAATTGGCATTGGCGGAAGCGTGGGGGCATTTCGCGCGCCATGGGCGCGTAGTGTCGCATCTGGACGCGGCGCTGGCCGGCGCGTTGGCGCATACCCGCCAGCCAGGCAACCTGCCGGATACGCTCAGCCTGCCAGCCGATGCTTTCTTTCTGCATGTGCCGTGCGAGGGCGGCGCTTTCATCACGCATCAGCCGGAGCGGCGCGCCCTGTTGCTGACTTTGGTGCGGATGGGTTTTGCGCCGGATGGCGTCAACTGGCTGCAGGCGGCGGATCAGGTTGAGTTGGTGCGGGTGGAGTATCCGGGCGAGTTGGCCCCGCAATTGAAAGAAGTGGCGGCCGAGTGGAATGGCTTGTTGGCCTCGGTGTTGAATGGTTTGGCGATGATGACCCAACCCAAGCTGAAGCTGGTTCGGGAGTGGGAATCGGCGGCGCCGTCGGAATGGTTGGCGGCGGCTGCGCATCCTAGCTGCGCCAAGACCCGGCAGAAGGCGCGCGGCCAGTTGTTGAAGGCGGGGTTCGGCGAGATTACCTTCTGCCGCGTAGAGGATTTGCCGGCTCAGGCGGAGTATGGGGCGCAAGGTTATTGGCGCCGCCAGTCTTTTGGCGAGGACAAGGCGCATTCGCGCCTGGTGTGGGTGGCGCCGCGCTAGTGCTGGTTGGCGTTTGCGGGCGATCCGCGCTGCAAGCGTCAACCGTTCCTAATATTCATTGAGCAGGCGGCGGACCAGTTCGCGCATCTGCTCGATATCGAATGGTTTCTCGCAGCAGGCGGCGATGCCGGCGTCTTCCAGATCCTCCTGGCTGGCGGGTTCGTTCTGGCTGGTGATCATCAGCACCGGGGTGCCCGGTTGCAGCTGGCTGTCGCGAACGTAGCGGGCGAAGTCCAGGCCGTCCATGCCGGGCATGTGGAAGTCGGTGATGATCAGTTTGAACGGCTCCTGCTCCAGGTACGGTATGGCGGTTTCTGCGCTGGCGGCTTCGCAGAAGTGTTCGAAGCCCAGCTTCTCCATCACTTGGCGGATGTGGTGGCGCGAGGTCTGGCTGTCGTCGACGATCAGCACGCTCATCAGCGCCATGTCCGCATCGACTTCCGCGCCCAGGGTGGCGCAGTTGATGAAGCTCATGACGCTTTGCATCGCTTGGGCTAGCTGAGGGCCATCGAAAGGCTTGGGCAGGATCGCCAGGCTGCCGGCCTGGCGTATGGTTTCCAGGCGCTCCGGGTTGGTTTCGCTGCTAATCAGTATGAAGGGCAGGTCATAGAGGTCCGAGCTGCCGCGCAGTGTCTGTACCAGATCGCTGCCTGTCATGTCCGGCAGGTGGTAGGCGCTGATCACCAGATTGGGACGGCGTTCCCTGGCCTGGCTGATCAGTTCCTCTCCCGTCGCGTGCACTTCAACTTGACGCGCTCCCAGTTCTTCCAATGCCTTGGTGATGATTTGGGCTTGTACCGGCGATGGTTCCGCCAGCGTGATCAACAATTCTTCCAGGGCCAGCATGGTCCACTCCCACTTTTCCCTGACTACATTATTGACGGTTTTGGCACGATTTGGCGCGGTGGGCAAGCAAAATCCTTGCATGAACCCCTGAATTTGCCGTTAAGGCGGATGAGCGGCAAGTTTTGCCGCTGTGAAACGACACAAGTTTGCCGTTTTGCGATCCATTCTTTGTAATCAATGGCTTGGCTGGATGATTTTTCCTGGCACGGTTCGTGCTTAATGGTTGCCGTCAGTCAGGAGACGTTCATGTTAGACAAGATTGCCCACTATTTCGATTTCCAGCAGCGCGCGCTGAATCTGCAGGCCTATCGGGCCGAAGTGATAGGCAGCAATGTGGCCAATGCGGAAACGCCGTATTACAAGGCGGTGGACTTCGATTTCAAGGCAGCCTTGCAGGCGCAGACGGAGCAGCAGGGGCGCTTGTCCTTGGCGGTGACCGACCCGCGCCATATCGCCAGCGCGCCGGAAGGCTCGGCTGCGGTGCCGCTGCAGTATCGCAGCGCCGTGCAGCCTAGCCTGGACGGCAATACGGTGGACATGGATGTCGAGCGCGGCGCGTTTGCCGACAATGCCTTGCAGTATCAGACGACGCTGGCGTTTTTGAATAAGCGGATCGGCGGACTGAATGCTGCGATCCAGGGTAACGGCACGGGAGGTTAGGCTTAAATGTCCTTGTCGAATCTGTTCAATATTTCCGGGTCGGCGCTGTCGGCGCAGTCGATGCGGCTTAATGTGGTGGCGAGCAACCTCGCCAACGCGGAAAGCGCAACCAGTTCCACCGGTCAGCCGTACAAGGGACGCCATGTGGTGTTTACG
This sequence comes from Chromobacterium sp. ASV23, assembly GCF_016428945.1. Classification (NCBI taxonomy): domain Bacteria; kingdom Pseudomonadati; phylum Pseudomonadota; class Betaproteobacteria; order Neisseriales; family Chromobacteriaceae; genus Chromobacterium; species Chromobacterium sp. ASV23. The sequence goes on along the minus strand of NZ_JAELTR010000006.1, from coordinate 80,417 downwards.
GCGGTGCCGGTGGATAGCGCGCAGCCTCAGGTCGCAGGCGTGCGCGTCACCTCCGTGGTGGAAGACCAGACGCCGCCGCGTCTGAAGTATGAGCCGGGCAATCCGCTGGCCGATGAACGCGGCTACGTGACGATGCCAAATGTGAATGTGGTGGAGGAGATGGCGGACATGATCGCCGCCTCCCGCGCGTATCAAAACAATGTCGAAATGATGAACACAGCCAAGACCTTGCTGCAGAAGACCTTGCAGCTTGGCCAGTAAGCTTTTCCAGGGAGATGGCCATGGCCACTAGCGGCAGCTTCAACTACGGCAATTTGAACAACCAGCCGGCGCCGGGCGCTACCAGCATTCAGGCGGCCAACGGTTCGGCCGGCGGCAATGCGCAGTCGGCAAGCAGCGCGCAAAGCATGCAGAGTAATTTTCTGACCTTGCTGACCGCCCAGCTGAACGCCCAAGATCCGTTGAATCCTATGGACAACAGCCAGATCACCAGCCAGATGGCGCAAATCAGCCAGGTGGCCGGCATCCAGTCGCTGAATCAGACCATGCAGCAGCTGGTGAATGCCCAGAGCGCCAATCAGTCGATGATGGCGGCCAGCATGATAGGCAAGAACGTGCTGGTGGCGGGTAGTAGCTTGCAGACGCCGGCTGCAGGGCAGACGACGCAGGGCGGCGTGATGCTGAATGGTCCGGCCTCGTCGGTGCAGATCAATGTGTTGGACAAGAACGGCAACGTGGTGGCGACCCAGTCGATTGCCAGTCCGGTGAACGGGATGAATACCTTCACTTGGGACGGCACCGACGGCAATGGCAATGCCCTGCCCAAGGGCAATTACACCTTCCAAGCCAAGGTCAATCAGGCCAGCGCAGGCGGCACGACCGCGGCGACTGCGTACAACACGCAGCAGGTTCAGGCTGTATCGTGGGTGAATGGCGCGCCGATGCTGGTGCTGCCGGGCAATGCGCAGGTTTCGTTGTCCAGCGTGGCGCAAATGTCCTGATTCGCCGCCCTGCGGTGACATGGTTAGAGTTCAAGGAGTACGAAAATGGGTTTCCAGCAAGGTTTGAGCGGTCTGAACGCGGCGTCGGTTCAGCTTGACACCATAGGCAACAACGTCGCCAACGCCAGTACGGTGGGCTTCAAGAGTTCACGTACCGAGTTTGGCGACTTGTACGGCCAGACTTTGTATGGCATCACCTCCACGACTCCCGGCATTGGCGTGCAGGTGCAAGGCATCACGCAGAACATGACCAATGGCAATATCGAGACCACGGGACGCAGCCTGGACCTGGCGATCAACAATAGCGGTTTCTTCATTGTCCAGACGCCTAATGGCAATCAGGCGTATACCCGCAATGGCGAGTTTCAGGTGAACAACCAGGGTTATATCGTCGGTACCTCGGGCAATTACCTGCAGGGTTGGACGGCAAACGCTTCGGGCGGGATTTCCTATGGTCCGGTGGGTAATCTGCAGCTGACCAATACATCGATTTCCCCGGTGCCGACTTCCAAGCTGTCCTTGGCGGTGCAATTGAATTCAAACAGCACGACGCCGACCGGTACTGGCATTCCGCCGTACAATAACCCTGCGGTGAGCACGTCGTACAACTGGAGCAATAACCAGACGGTTTACGACAGCCTCGGCAACTCCCATCAGATGGTGTTTTACTACACGCTTACCTCGCAGGCGGCAACGGGCAATACTTGGACGGTCAACGCCTATGTCGACGGCAATCAGGTGACGTCGACCGGCACCTATCCGCTGACATTGGGCTACAACACCAATGGTTTGTTGTCTACCGTCAACGGCGCAGCGCCAGGCGCCGTGCCGCTGTCGTTCACCATTGCACCGCCCAATGGCAGCTCCGCCTCGACATCGCAGACCGTCAACGTCAACTTCGCCAATTCCACGCAGATCGCCCAGCAATCGGCGACGTTGTCTGCCACTCAGGACGGCATCGCGCCCGGAACCTTGCAGAGCATCAATATCTCCAGCAACGGCACCATCCAGGCCAGCTTCTCGAATAGCCAGACCAAGACCATAGGCCAGGTGGCACTCGCCAACTTTGTGAATCAGCAAGGGCTGCAGGCGATGGGCGGCAACTTGTGGTCGGAAACGAATAACTCCGGCACGCCGACCACCAACGTGCCTGGCACGGGCAATACTGGCACCTTGTCCGCGGGGCAGGTAGAGGACTCCAATGTCAACCTGACCAACGAGCTGGTGAATATGATCACTACGCAGCGCTACTATCAGGCCAATGCGCAGACGGTGAAGACGCAGGACACGCTGATTCAGACCCTGCTGAATATCTGATCGACCCACTAGAGACTGAAGCATGGATCGAGTGCTGTTTCTGGCCATGACTGGCGCCAAGCATGAAATGTGGCAACAGGCCACCACTTCAAACAACCTGGCCAACGTCAACACCAATGGCTTCAAGGCCGACTTGGCGGCGTTTCGTGCGCTGCCGGTGCTGGGCGATGGCGCGCCCACCCGGACCTATGTGGTGGACAACACCATCGGCTTCGATGCCAGCCAGGGCAGCTTGCAGCATACCGGCAATCCGTCCGACTTCGCCTTGGGTTCGCCGGGTTTCTTTGCCGTGCAGGGGCCGGATGGCCAGGAGGCCTATACTCGCGACGGCGGCTATGTGCTGGATCCCAATGGCCTGATGCGCACCCGCGCCGGCTTGATGATCATGGGCGATGGCGGCCCGATCACCGTGCCCGCCGGCTCGCAGGTGCAGCTGGGCGCCGATGGGTCGGTGCTGGCGATTCCGCTCTCCGGCACCAATCGCACGCCGCAACTGGTCGGCCAGATCAAGATGGTCAACCCGGGGCCCAAGGATGTGTACAAAGGCGAGGATCGTTTGTTCCACGTCAACGGCGGGGGCACGCTGCCGGCCAGCGCCGATGTCAAGCTGGTGCCGGAAACGCTGGAGGCGTCCAACGTCAATTCGGTGGATGCGCTGGTGCAAATGATTTCGCACGGCCGGCAGTATGAAATGAATATCAAGATGATGCAGACCGCGCAACAAAACGATCAGCAGGCTGCGCAGTTGTTGTCGATGAGCTGACGACAAGCAAACGAATAAAGAAATAGGTAAACCGCCATGATGCGCGCACTGTATATCGCCAAAACCGGCATGGATGCCAGCCAGTTCCAACTGGATGTGGTGTCCAACAACCTGGCCAACGTCAATACCATAGGCTTCAAGCGCAGCCGGGGCATATTCGAGGATTTGTATTATCAGACGCTGCGCCAGCCCGGCGGGCAGCTGGCCAACGGCAATCTCTTGCCGTCCGGCCTGCAGGTCGGTACCGGCGCGGCGGCTGTCGCCACTACCCGCATTTTTGCCCAGGGCACGCCGCAACAGACCGGGCAGCCGCTCGATTTGCAGATCAACGGCGACGGCTTTTTCCGAATCCTGCAGGCGGACGGCACCACGGCCTATACCCGCAATGGCCAGTTTCAGCGCGATCCGAACGGCAATATCGTCACGGTCGATGGCTTGCAGCTGAACCCGAATATCAATATTCCGGCTACCGCGCAACAGATTACGGTCTCGCCCGCAGGGGTGGTGCAATATACGTTGGCCGGCGCCACCGCGCCGCAAACGGCCGGCACAATCTTGCTGACGACCTTCATCAATCCGCAGGGCTTGCAGAGCCTGGGCAATAATCTGTATCTGCAAACCGCCGCTTCGGGCGACCCGCAGGATGGCAACCCCCAGACCGATGATCGCGGCACTATCCAGTCCGGCTTTTTGGAGTCGTCCAACGTCAATGTGACCGAGGAATTGGTCAATATGATCACTGCGCAGCGTTCTTACGAAATGAACTCGCGCGCTGTGACGACGGCGGATCAGATGCTGCAGAAACTGAGCAGCATGTAATGCAGCTTGGCGGCCTTGGCCGCTTTGGCAGGAGCGAGAGTATGAAGATCAAACTGGCGATGATGGCGACTGCCATCATAGTATTGTCTGGTTGTGCAGTGCAGGAGCCGCAACTGGTGCAGGGGCCGACCACCGCGCGGCCGCAACCTAAGCCAGTAGGCTTGCCGGCCAATGGCTCCATCTTCCAGGCCGCCAGCTATCGGCCGATCTTCCAGGATGCAATGCCTATCCAGGTGGGAGATACGTTGCAGATCACTATCCAGGAAAACTCCTCGACCTCGCAGTCGGAGCAGACCACCGATACCCGGACCTCGTCCCTGACCTCCGGCATCAATGCCGGCCTCAAGATTCCTTTCTTGCCTTCCGGGCTGGCGAGCGGTTTGGGGGGCACCAGCTTCAACGGCACGGGCTCCGCCAACAATACCGGCAAGGGTAATAGCCAGGTTGCTACCACTTTTGTCAGTTCGATCACCGTCACCGTCATCGATGTCTTGGCCAATGGCAATCTGGTGGTCAGCGGCGAGAAGCAGGTGAGGATCAACAGCGACACCGAGTCGATCCGCCTGTCCGGCGTGGTCAATCCGCGCGATGTGGCGCCGGATCGCACGATTTCATCGTTGAAGGTGGCGGACGCGCGCATCGAACAGCAAACCAAGGGGAACAACCGTCTCTACAATGAGCCAGGCTGGTTGTCCAAGTTCTTCATGTCGCTGCTGCCTATCTGATGGCGGCGGCGGGAGTGGCGTAATGAAAAGATGGATTGTCATGGCCAGCTTGTTGCTGGCCTCGCTGCCTGCGCTGTCCGCGCAGCGGCTGAAGGATATCGCCAATGTCGGCGGCGTCCGTCCCAACCAATTGATCGGCTATGGTTTGGTGGTGGGCCTCGATGGCAGCGGCGACAAAGTCACCTCGTCGCCGTTCACCGGGCAAGCCATGATCAATATGCTGAATCAACTCGGCGTGCAAGTGCCGCCAGGCACCAAGATTGATCCGAAGAACGTGGCTGCGGTGTCCCTGACCGCCACGCTGCCGCCGTTCGCCAAGCGCGGCCAGGCGCTGGACGTGACCGCTTCGTCGATTGGCGATGCCAAAAGCCTGCGCGGCGGCACCTTGCTGCTGTCGCCGCTAAAGGGCGCGGATGGCCAGATCTATGCGATGGCGCAGGGTAATGTGGTGGTGGGCGGCGCTGGGGCTTCGGCTGGCGGCAGCTCCACCCAGATCAATCAACTGAGCGTGGGCCGTATTCCGGCCGGCGCCACGGTGGAGCGCGAGGTGCAAACCGCGCTGGGCGACGGCGAGTTCATTCATCTTGAACTGCAGGATGCCGACTTCACTACGGCTAACCGCGCCGTCCAGGCCATCAACAAGGTGTTTGGCGCGGATACCGCGCGCGCGGTCGATGGCCGGCTGATCGAAGTGCGGGCGCCGTTCGACAACAATCAGCGGGTGCAGTTTCTGTCGCGGATGGAAAATATTGCCGTCGACCCGGCAGATGTTTCCCCCCTGGTCATCATCAATGCCCGCACCGGCTCCATCGTGATGAATCAGGCGGTGACGCTGGGCGCCTGCGCCGTCTCGCACGGCAATCTGTCGGTCACCATCAATAATACCCCGCAAGTCAGCCAGCCCAATCCCTTGTCCGGCGGTAAGACTACTGTCACCAATCAGGCCGACATCACCATCAACAGCACCAGCGGCAAGGTGGTGGGTTTGAAGGGCGGCGCCAATCTGGCTCAGGTGGTCAATGCGTTGAATGCGCTGGGGGCGTCTCCACAGGATCTGATTTCCATTCTTCAGGCGATGAAGTCGGCCGGCTCGCTAAAGGCCGATCTGCAAATTATCTAATCTTTGGCATGTTTCTTGCTTTTTGTTAAGTCAAGGAGCGGGATATGACGATGAAGTTTCAGGGCGTTTTGCCGCAGGATCCGCTTAGCCACACCCTGGCGGCGGACCCGACCGGCATGCAAAAGTTGAAAGCGGCGGCCAGCAAGAATCCGCAAGCGGCAGCGCGGCAGGCAGCCTCGCAGTTCGAGGCCTTGCTGATGAATACCATGCTGAAATCGATGCGGTCGGTGCGTTTTGACGAGGAGGAGCCCTCTAATAGCCTCGACACGTTCCAAAGCTTGTCGGACCAGCAGATGGTTCAATCCTTGTGCGAGCGCGGCGGATTAGGGCTGGGCGACATGATCTACCGGCAGTTGGCGAAGCAATCCGGCTTCAAGCCGGATGCCAGCCAGATGGCGGCGTTGCAGAGCAATGGCCCGGCCTTGACCGCGCAGCCTGCCGGCTTGCGCTCCTTGCAAGCGTATCAGGAAGCGCAGGCGGCGTCGGCGCAGGCTGGCGTTCCGGCAAGCGGAAGCAGCCGGGAGTTTGTGAGCGGCTTGCTGCCGCACGCTCGCCAGGCCGCGCAGCAACTGGGCGTGGCCCCGGAGTGCGTGGTGGCGCATGCCGCGTTGGAAAGCGGCTGGGGCAAACGCGCCATCCGCAATGCTGATGGCAGCGACAGCCACAATCTGTTCGGCATCAAGGCTGGTTCCGACTGGCATGGCAAGACCACTACCATCGTCACCACCGAATACAGCGGCGGCGTGCCGCAAAAAAGGCAGGAAACCTTCCGCTCCTATGGTTCCTACGCGGAGGCCTTTTCGGACTACGCGCAGCTGCTGAAAGGCTCCTCGCGCTATCGCAATGTATTGAACCAAGGCCAGAACATGTACGGATTTGCGCAAGGCCTGCAATCCGGCGGCTATGCCACCGATCCGCGTTACGCGCGAAAACTGGTCGATGTGGCGGCGTCGCTGGCGCAGCAAGTGGCGCGTGTTTGATCAAGTCCGGCGCGGCGCTGCCGATAAAGGACTAGGGAGAAGTTAATCATGGCTATCGTTGGCGCGGATATTTTCGGGATTGGAGTGAGCGGATTGAATGCCGCTCAGAATGGCTTGTCGGTGACCAGCAACAACATCTCCAATGTCAGCACCCCGGGCTACACCCAGGAATACACCACTCAGGCCAGCCGTCAGCCCCAGTTTGCTGGTTTTGGCTACCTGGGCCAGGGCGTCGACGTGACCAGCGTGCAGCGTAGTTATAACCAGTTTCTGGCGCAGCAGCTGCAGGGCGCGCAAACCAATAGCAGCTTCTACACCACGCAGTATCAGCAGCTTGGGCAGATCAACAATATGATCGCCGACTCGACGCAAAGCCCCAGCCCGGCGCTGCAGGACTTCTTCGGCGCGATGCAGACGTTGACGCAGCAGCCGTCCTCTTTGCCTAGCCGCCAGACGGTGCTGAGCATGGCCCAGGCGCTGTCCACCAAGATCACTTCAATGAACAGCCGTTTGGTGCAAATGCAGCAAGGGGCCAATGGCCAGATCACGACCTCGATACAGAGCATCAATGCCTTGGCGCAGCAGATCGCTTCGCTGAATCAGCAGATCGGAGCAGCGACCGGCGGCAACCCCAATCCGCCGCAGGGCCAGCCGAATTCTTTGCTCGATCAGCGCGATCAGGCCGTGCTGCAGTTGAATCAGTTGGTGGGTGCCTCGGTATTCAAGCAGAGCGATGGTTCTTATACGGTTTACATCGGTAGCGGCCAATCGCTGGTTTCCGGCAACACCGTCAACCAGATGGGCACCCAGACCGACCCGAATAACCCGTCCAACGTACAGGTCGGCTTCACCAATGGCAACGGCACGCTTACCGTGTTGTCCGATAGCCTCTTCAGCAGCGGTCAGTTGGGCGCCTTACTGAACTTCCGCGACAACGCGCTGGCGCAAACGCAGAATCAGCTCGGTTCCATGGCGATCAACCTGTCTGCGGCGATGAACTATCAGAATAAACTGGGTATGGACTTCAACGGCCAGCCCGGCGGCCCCATCTTTCAGGATTTGTCGGCGTATGCCAACAATCCGCAGTATGCGGCCAGTCAATTTGCCGTGGTGATGTCGGACCCGGCTAAGCTGGCCACGGCGTCGAACCTGGTGCCCACCGGCACGGCAGGCGGCAGCGGGACGGTGATGAGCGGCGTGTGGTCTACCTTGCCAGGAACGTATACTGCCGGCCTGAATACGACGCCGCCGACTTTCGCGCCGATTGCGCAGCACCCTTCCACTGGCTTGACCAGTATGACCGTCACGGCGGCTGGTGCACCAGTGACCATGACCGCCACCATAGCCGGCGCTAATCCCGGCGGGCCGTATAATGTAGTGGTCGATCCATCATTGCCTAATAGCTACAAGCTGCAGACGACGGCTGTTCCGCCGGTCGATGTCGGCATCGGTTTCCAGTTGTCGAGTTCGCCGGTCAATGGTCAGACATTTACGGTGGGACCGCAAACGCCGGGCACGCAGTCTCTGGGCGATGGCAACAATTTGCGTCAGTTGACCGCGCAGCAGAACCAGAGCTTGGTGAATAACCAGTCGTATCAGACCTATTATTCGACTCTGGTGGCATCGGTGGGCAACCAGACCAATACTTCAAGCCTGCAGAATACGGCGGCGCAGGCCTCGTTGCAGCAGGCCACCACCAATAATTCCAACGCCACCGGGGTGAATCTGGACCAGGAGGCGGCAAACCTGATCAAATATCAGCAGTCCTACCAGGCGTGCAGCAAGGTGATCCAGCTTGCCCAGACTACGTTCTCCAGTATTCTGAACATCATGTCTTGAGGCAGTTAGTTATTGAAGGAGCGCGACGATGCGTATCAGTTCTTCCACGCTGTACCAGTCTGGCGTGAACAATATGTCGAATCTGCAAGCCGAATTGCTACAGATCAATACGCAGATCGACAACCAGAAACGCGTGGTTACGCCGGCCGACGATCCTGTGGCCGCGGCGCGCATCCAGTTGCTGGAGACCTCGAACGGCCAGAATAACCAGTACCAGAAAAATACCCAATCGGTAGATTCTTGGCTGTCCCTATCTGACACGACGCTGAAAAACGCGATCGACCTGATGAATTCGATGAAGAGTCAGGCGATCTATGCCGGCAATGGCGCGTTGTCCACCGTTCAATTGCAGCAGATCCAGAAAACTGTCGGGGAGGGCATCAACGAGCTGGCAGGCTATGCCAACGCAACGGACGGCAACGGCAGCTATCTGTTCAGCGGCAATCAGGTGACGACCGCGCCGTTCTCGGTCAATCTTTCCGCGGTGCCGCCGGTTGCCACTTATAACGGCGATAATGGCCAGCGCAGCGTGCAGGTGTCCGCGTCGCGCACCATGACCATTTCCGATCCCGGCAATGCGGTCTTCGGCATCCCCGGCGGCAGCCCAACGGCTGCTTTTGACTCCCTGATCAACTTGTATAATTTGTTGGGGCAGAATCCCAAGCCGGCTAATTATGATACTCAGGTACAGGGGGCGATCAATCAGATCACATCGGCTACGCAGCAGATGTCGGTCAGCTTGGCGTCCGTTGGCTCGCGCGAGGCGGAAAATGCCAATCTGCAGTCCATGAGCAGCAGTCTGGGTTTGCAGTACAACAGCAGTATCGGCAATTTGCAGGACTTGGACATGGCGCAGGCGATTTCCCAGTTCACCCAGACGCAGACTTCGCTGCAGTACACCCAGAAAACCTATGCGCAAGTGGCGCAGTTGTCCCTGTTCAACTACATCTCCAGTTGATCCGGTAAGCTATTTCCTGATTGGTTTTTATCAAACCGCCTGTAGCTTTTGTTGCAGGCGGTTTGTGTTTTTCGTCATTGGAGTTTGGCGAACTTCAAGGTGAGTACGCAAAGGCATCTATGGAGCAAAGGCGGTGCCCGTGGCATCGGGAAGCCGCCCTTGTCGTATCCAGCTGGACGTCTGCGTTTAGAAGGTGGCGTCTATCAATCGCCGCACTTCGGTCTCGTCCCATTGTTGCTGCGATACCTTCAGATAAGCCACCCGATCTGTCAGCAGCACCGAGGCCTCATGCACTCCCGCCACGCCGGCCAGCTCGCGCGACAGCGCTTCTGCGTCGCCGCGCCAGGACTCGCCGATGTGGAACATCACCGAGCGCACGGCCTTGGGCGGCTGCATGCCCAGCGACCAGATCAGCCACGACAGCATCAGCAAGGTGGTGAAACCGAACACGCCAGCCGGGCCGTAGTGGGTATACAGCCAGCCGCCGGCGGCGGCGCCGAGAAATAGGCCGAATGACTGGGAAGTGTTGTACACGCCTATCGCCGTGCCCTTGGCGTCGGCCGGGGCGATCTTGGAGATCAGCGAGGGCAGGGTGGCTTCCAGGATATTGAAGGCGATGAAGTATAGCGACAGCCAGACGATGATCTGCCAGAAGCTGTCCAGCGCCAGCGCCATGCCGAGCTGCGCCATCGTCATCAGCGCGATGGCGCCGACGAATACCGGCTTCAGCCGCGCTTTTTTCTCTCCGTAGATGATGGCCGGCACCATCAGTATGAAACCGATTACCGTCACCGGCAGGTACACCTCCCAGTGTTGCGACTTGTCCAGGTGGCCAGTCTTGATCAGCGCGAACGGAATGGTGACGAACATGGCCATCTGCGCCGCATGCAGCGCGAAGATGCCGTAGTTCAGGCGCAGCAGCTGGCTGTTCCTCAACACCGCCGGCAGCCGTTTGGTATTGGCCTCGGTATCGGAATGGAAGCGCGATTGCACGGGGTCCGGGATGATCAGCCATACGCCGATCAGCGCCGCCAGAGACAAGAAGCCGGTCAGGGCGAAGATGCCGTTGACGCCGATATACTTGGCCAGCAGCGGCCCCAGTACCAGGCTGGCGGCGAAGGTGGTGCCGATCGACATGCCTATCATGGCCATCGCTTTGGTGCGGTTTTCCTCGCGCGTCAGGTCGGCCAGCAGCGCGGTGATGGCGGCGGAGATGGCGCCTGCGCCCTGAATGACGCGGCCCAGCGTCAGCGTGGCGATGTCGTGCGCGCCAGCGGCGACGAAGCTGCCGATGGCGAACAGCAGCAGGCCGCCGTAAATCACTTTTTTGCGGCCGATGCGGTCGGACAGCATGCCCAGCGGCAGCTGCAGCAGGGCCTGGGTCAGGCCATAGCTGCCCAGCGCGATGCCGATCAATGTATGGTTGTTGGCGCCTTGCAGTTTTTCGGCATAGATCGCGAACACGGGCAGGATCAGGAACATGCCTAGCATGCGCAGGGCGTAGATACCGGCCAGCCCAAGGCTGGCCCGCAATTCAGTGGCGTTCATGCGGTATTCGAGGTTAGTTTGGCTGAATCTGGTTTTAACGACCGCGGCAGGCAAAGGATGACGCGTTTACACGCGCAATGCACGGACAAGTGGAGCCGTCCCGGCCAAGTCGGGTATATTAACAGGTTCCCTGACCGACGGTGAGTAACAGCTTCTTATGGACAGCATCCGTATCCGTGGCGCCCGCACCCACAATCTGAAAAACGTCAATCTGGACCTGCCGCGCAACCAGTTGATCGTGATTACCGGCCTGTCCGGCTCCGGCAAGTCCTCGCTGGCTTTCGACACCCTGTATGCCGAGGGCCAGCGCCGCTATGTGGAAAGCCTGTCGGCCTATGCCCGCCAGTTTCTGCAACTGATGGAAAAGCCCGACGTGGACTTGATCGAAGGCTTGTCGCCGGCGATCTCCATCGAGCAGAAGGCGACCAGCCACAACCCGCGCTCCACCGTCGGCACCGTCACCGAAATCCACGACTATCTGCGCTTGCTGTTCGCCCGCGTCGGCGATCCGCACTGCCCGGAGCATGGCGAGCCGCTGTCCAGCCAGACAGTCAGCCAGATGGTGGACCATGTGCTGGCCTTGCAGGAAGAAACGCGGGTGATGATCCTGGCGCCGGTCATCGTTGGCCGCAAGGGCGAGAACCTGGATTTGTTCGACGACCTGCGCGCTCAGGGTTTCGTCCGCGTGCGGGTGGACAGCGAGGTGTACGAACTGGACGCCGTGCCCAAGCTGGACAAGAACAAGAAGCACACCATCGAGGTGGTGATAGACCGCCTCAAGGTGCGCGCCGACATGCAGCAGCGCCTGGCCGAGAGCTTCGAAACCGCGCTGCGCCATGCGGAGGGCCGGGCCATCGCCGTGGAAATGGATAGTGGCAAGGAGCACTGGTTCTCCGCCAAATTCGCCTGCCCGGTGTGCAGCTACAGCTTGCCGGAGCTGGAGCCGCGGCTGTTTTCGTTCAACAACCCGATGGGCGCCTGCCCCAAGTGCGACGGCCTGGGCGAGATCACCTTCTTCGATCCCAAGCGCGTGGTGGCGCATCCAGAGTTGAGCCTTGCCTCCGGCGCGATCAAGGGCTGGGACAAGCGCAACCAGTTCTATTATCAGATGCTGTTGGCGCTGGGCGAGCACTACGGTTTCTCCGTCACCGATCTCGCGTTTGAGGACTTGCCGGAAAAGATCCGCAACGTGGTGCTGCATGGCTCGGGCCGCGACAGCATCGAGTTCAGCTATATGTCGGAGAAGGGCAGCAAGTTCACCCGCGAGCATCCGTTCGAGGGCATCATTCCCAATCTGGAGCGCCGCTACCGCGAGACCGACTCCATGGCGGTGCGCGAGGAGCTGGCCAAGTATCAGAATAATCAGGCCTGTCCGCATTGCAGCGGCTCGCGTTTGCGGCTGGAGGCGCGCCATGTGTTCATCGGCCAGCGCACGCTGCACGAAATCAACCAGCTGCCGCTGAAGGAAACCGCCCATTTCTTCGACCAGCTTGAGTTTTCCGGCCAGAAGCAGGCGGTGGCGGAAAAGATCGTCAAGGAAATCCGCGAGCGGGTGTCCTTCCTGAATAACGTAGGCCTGGATTACCTGAACCTGTCCCGATCCGCCGATACCCTGTCCGGCGGCGAGGCGCAGCGCATCCGGCTGGCCAGCCAGATCGGCTCCGGCCTGACCGGCGTGATGTACGTGCTGGACGAACCGTCCATCGGCTTGCACCAGCGCGACAACGATCGCCTGCTGGGCACGCTGAAGCGCCTGCGTGACCTGGGCAATAGCGTGATCGTGGTGGAGCACGACGAGGACGCCATCCGCGAGGCCGATTATCTGGTGGACATGGGCCCCGGCGCCGGCGAGCACGGCGGTGAAGTGCTGGTGGCCGGCACGCCGGCCGACGTGGCCGCCAGCGAGAACTCGGTCACCGGCGCCTTCCTGTCCGGCCGCCGCAAGATCGCGCTGCCGGGCGGCCGCCGCGAGCTCTCCGAGGAGCGCATGCTGCAGCTGATCGGCGCCACCGGTAACAACCTGAAGGACGTGACGCTGAATCTGCCGCTGGGCGGCCTGGTTTGCATCACCGGGGTGTCCGGCTCCGGCAAATCCACCCTGATCAACGACACCCTTTACAAGATCGCCGCGCGCGATCTGAACGGCGCCAGCGAGGAGCCGTCGCCGTACCGCGAGATCAAGGGCCTGGATCAATTGGACAAGGTGATCAACGTCGATCAAAGCCCGATCGGCCGCACGCCGCGTTCTAACCCGGCTACCTATACCGGCCTGTTCACGCCTATCCGCGAGCTGTTCGCCGGCGTGCCGCTGGCGCGCGAGCGCGGCTATGGACCGGGCCGTTTCTCCTTCAACGTCAAGGGCGGCCGCTGCGAGGCCTGCCAGGGCGACGGCGTGATCAAGGTGGAAATGCACTTCCTGCCGGACATCTATGTGCCCTGCGATGTCTGCCACGGCAAGCGCTACAACCGCGAGACGCTGGAAGTGCAGTACAAGGGCAAGAGCATCCAGGAAGTGCTGGAAATGACGGTGGAGCAGGCGCTGGAGTTCTTCGCGGTGGTGCCGCCGGTGGCGCGTAAACTCAAAACGCTGATGGATGTGGGCCTGGGCTACATCCGCCTGGGCCAGAGCGCCACCACGCTATCGGGCGGCGAGGCGCAGCGCGTCAAACTGGGCCTGGAACTCTCCAAGCGCGATACCGGCCGAACGCTGTATATCCTGGACGAGCCGACCACAGGCCTGCACTTCCACGACATCGACCTGTTGCTGCAGGTGCTACACCGCCTGCGCGAGAGCGGCAACACGGTGGTGGTGATTGAGCACAATCTGGACGTGGTCAAGACGGCGGACTGGCTGATCGACCTGGGGCCGGAAGGCGGCGCCGGCGGCGGCCAGATCATCGCCAGCGGCACGCCGGAGCAAGTGGCCGCCAACCCGGCCAGCCATACCGGACGCTATCTGGCGCCGTTGCTGGAGCGGGACAAGAAGCAATAGCCGTGGCCACGGATTGGCACGGAAAATCGATAAACCCAAAAACGTATTGGCCACGAAATACACGAATGAACACGAAATTAGCAAGGCCTTTGAAAGGCGAGCGCTTAAGGCGGTCGCTCCCGTGGGTTTTACTCGCCAGGTGTTCATGCCTTTGGCTTTTCGTGTCGTTTCGCGGGTTTCGTGGCCCATCAAGATTTGTTAGATAAGACCGACGCCGGCTCGTCCGGCGCCCAACCACCGTATACATCAGAGGTAGGCATGCTGAGCTTAGGCAAGATCGATCATATCCATATCCGCGTCAAGGACGTCGCTGTGGCGTTGAAATGGTACCAGCGGGTATTGGGATTGGCCCCGGATGCGCGCTACAAGACGGATGGCGAGCACAACACCGCCATGCTGGTCAACGCCAGCGGCAGCGTGCGCTTGGCCATCAGCGAGGACCCGGATGCGGTTTCCAGCGCCCAGGGCGCGGTGGCGTTTGTGGTCAGCGGGCAGGATTTCCTGGAATGGATAGACCGGCTGGCCGGCGAGCGCGTCACCAATCGCGAAGGCCAGACTATCGCCCGCGACTCGGTGCACGATCATCGCTTCTTCTGCGCGTTGTCCTTTGTCGATCCGTTCGGCAATCCGTTCGAGATCGTCAGCTACGACCACACCTGGCTGGTCGGCAAGTTGAAGCTGGGCGGCCATCTCGCCGTTTGATGCCGTTTATCTCTTGCACCCGCGCCGAGCGGGTGTTTTTCTTTGGAGGCAATCATGAGCCATTACTTGGCCGATAATCCCGCGCCGGAGGCCGTGGCGGCCTTGCCGGGCCTGACCTTGCTGGAGTTCGGCGTGGACTGGTGCCCGCATTGCCAGGGGACGCAGTCCTTGCTGGCGCAGTTTCTGTCTGCCCATCCCGGCTTGCGCCATCTGGCGGTGGAAGACGGCAAGGGGCGGCGCTTGGGGCGTGTGCATGGCGTCAAACTATGGCCTAGCTTCATCCTGCTGCGGGACGGCGTGGAGATAGGCCGCGCGGTGAGACCGCAGAGCCTGGCCGAGCTGGAGTCCCTGATGCGAGGCGTGTAAAGGGCTTTGATGCCGTTTTTGCGCACGAAGCCCGCGGTTTTATCTGGCTTTTAAGCGAATTTGGATATCTTGCATGCCCGTCCCATCAAAGGCTGCCGCAAGGGGTGGCGGCCGGACGGGTGATTGTTTGGAGATATCCATGTTTGAAAAGGGCAAGAGCTATACCCGCGAGGAAATCCACGCCGTGGTCGGCGGCAACAAGCATTCCTACTTGCCGCGCAAAAAAGGCAAGGTGGTGGCCGCCTGCCTGCGTCCGGATCTGAATCCGGACGCGCCTCATGTCATCTTGTGCAATTCCTGCCCGCCGGAGCGCGCCGCGGGCGAGCAACTGGCGCGCCAAGGCGGGGTGATCCCGGTGTTCCTGAAGGAGAATACCAGCAGCTGGAAGTTTCAGGGCCTGTTCCGCGTGGTGGAGAGCGAGACGCATCCGGAGGCTTGCGCGCCTTATGCCGCGCGCAGCGCCTGGACCAAGGGGCAAATCAAGCAGGTGTTGAAGCTGGAGCAGCAGGTTAAATTCTGACTCGCAGCGTCTGGCTTAGGGACGCATGGACACGTTGGCAGACCGGCGCACCGTGGCGAGACGGTGCGCCGGTCTTCGTTTTGACGCCGTTACTGCAGCTTGATGCCCCAGTTATCCTCGACGCAATGCTGGTAATTCCCCGGCTGCAGCGCGCTGTACGGCGTCTGGTAGCTCACCAGTTGGCACTGGTAGTCATGTCCCCATTGCCAATCCTTTTCCCAGTAGATGTTGTAGGCGGCGGAGCTGGCAGAGGTGAAGCGCTGCATATTGGCGCAGGACAGCTGTTCCGCGCCGTAGTCCCATCCCAGGTCATGGGCGAACTGCTTGTAGTAGTCGATGCGATTCTGCGCGGCCTGGCGCTCGGTGCCGCCGCCGCACTCGGCATTGATGATCATGATGGTGGTGGCGAAGTTGTTGCCGGCGCCGGCGGCGATGTCCGCGGCGTTGGGCACCCAGGTGCCGTCGATGACCTGCAGCATCGAAGGCTTGGGCGGCTGCGGATAGACGAAGAAGAAGGTGGCGGAGGCCAGGTTGAGCCAAGTGCTGGCCACTAGGTCCGGGTTCTGCAGCAGCACGGACTGGTCGCCGTTGTTCATGGCCTGGGAGAACGGGCCATAGTTGTAGTTGTAGGAAAGCTGCTTGGCGCCGCGGCCGAAGTACTTTTTCCAGCTGCCGTCCGGGTTTTTGCCGCAGGTCCATACCTTGTTGAATACCGGATCGTCGCATTCGGTGTTGTAGCCGCAGCCGGGGCCGGTATCGGAACAGCCCATTTCGCGCAGATAGGCCAGGCCCTGGCGCCATTGCGGGATGGTGTCGCTGGCGTCGTGGTTGCCGGTTTCCTGAGCAAAGTGGGCGAACATGGTGGCCAGGCTGTGGCGGCAGATGGCGTCGGCGTCGCGGCCGTCGCTGTAGTCGTCGCACACCGCCGGGAATTTGGCCACGGCTTGCAGGAAGCGGGTGTAGGTATAGCTGGGGTCGCGGCGGCTGAAATAGTAATCCCATTTGGCGGACGGCAGCAGTCGTTCGACGCGGCGCACGTTGACGGGGTTGGCGGCATTGCCGGGCGCAACCAGCGCCACCTGATCGTTGGACAGGGTGCGGATGGACGCTTTCACCTTGCGGAAAAAGTCGTTGTTGGTCAGATCTGCTTCATGCTGCAGCGCCTGCTGCAGGGTGGGAATGACGGGGGCGGCATCATCCAGCTTACGCAACGCGCTGCCGACGTGGGCGATCCACGATCCTTTGGGGTTGGCGCCTGGTGTTTCGCCGCGGGTAGGCCATTTGGCCTGCCAGCTGCGGCCCTGCCATTGCACAACCTGGCCTTTGCTGTAGGCCATACCGGCATTCCAGGGGGCGGCCAGCGCGGAGCCAGCCAGCAGTGACAGGGCAAGAGTGGCGATGAGTTTCATATTGGTCTTCCTATAGTGGAGCATGCCGGCTGGCACGTAATACCACTATGGAACCAATATGAAATATGTCAAATGATTTTAATGCCGGATTTTCTAACCGCAGAGACTGGGCGGCGCGTCCGGCGGTGGCTCAGGCGCGGATCGCGCGGATCCAGGCGTCGCCGGCGTAATTCGCGCTGGCAAGGCCCAGCGCGGAATGGAAGGTGACTGCGAAGCGCCGTCCCATCTGTTTGATGGCGACCACTTCAAAGGCGATGGTGGCAGTACCGTGTTGTTCGGTGACCAGATCGCCTGGCTGTAATTCATGAATCTTCATTGGGTTACCAAGGCGTGACCGCAAGGCGGCCATGCCGTAAATATTAACGGCGGCGATGTTGCGGCGGACGGGAACCGGCGCCGATGTTGGCGGTGGGGTGACGGAAATTGATGCGGCCCTTGGTCAGGTCGTACGGAGACATTTCCACGGTGACGCGGTCGCCCAGCAGCACGCGGATGCGGTGCATCTTCATTTTGCCGGAGCCGTAGGCGAGGATTTCCATATTGTTGTCCAGGCGCACGCGAAAGCGCGACTCCGGCAGCATTTCGATAACGACGCCTTCCAGTTCGATCATGTCTTCTTTGGACATGGGATTCCTTTCAGTAAATACGGGTAACGCATTGGCCGCGTCGGCTGTCGATACCGACTACCGCAGACGGGCGATGGAGCTTCGATTCGGTAACCCAGCGGGCCGGGCGCGGCCCGGGAGGCAAGGCGTCGCGTCAAACATTGTTGGCGCGACGAGAAGTAGAGGCAATGCCTATTTTAACGCCAAAGGGCCGCCGCGTCAGCCGTTTATTTCATGGCCATGGCGACGCGCCTGTTCCTGCTGCTCGCAGGCCAGCTGGCCGACGCGCACCAAGGCCGTCAAATAGCGTTCATCCAGCGGATAACAGCAGGACAAGCGCATCGCATTGCGATAGCGGCCGCCGGGCGAACTGAGCGGGCCGGGAATCAGGCTGATTTTCTCCGCCATCGCCGCGTGGAATAGCGCCACGCTGTCGCAGCCCTCCGGCAGCTCCAGCCAGATCAGGAAGCCGCCTTGCGGCTGGGTGGCGCGCGTGCCGGCTGGGAAGTGACGGGCGATCAGGCCGCGCACCTTCTCCACATGGGCGGCGTAGCGGCGCTTCAGCGTGCGCAGGTGGTGATCGTAGCCGCCGGACTCCAGAAACGCGCCCAGGGTTTCCGCCAGCACCGCCGGCTGCGCCACCGATGAGGCAAACTTCAGCTTTCGCAGCGCGGCATCGAAGCGGCCGCCCTCCATCCAGCCGATGCGGAAATCCGGCGCCAGCGTCTTGGTATAGCTGGCGCAGACGATGACCCAGCCGTCGGCATCGAAGGCCTTGACTGCCGGCGCCAGCGTGTCGGCGAATTGCAGCTCAGCGTACAAGGCGTCCTCGATCAGCGGCACCTGGTACTGGTTGACCAGCTTGGCCAGCCGCTTCTTGTTGTCCAGCGGCATGCAGCAGCCCAGCGGATTGTGAACATTGGGCATGGCCACCAGCGCCTGGATGCGCTGCTCGGCCAGCAACACCTCCACCGCATCTATGGACAGCCCGGTTTGCGGGTCGGTGGGGATTTCCACTGCCTTCAGGCCCAGGCTGGCCAATAGCGGCAGCAGGTTGAAATAGGTGGGCGATTCCAGCCCCACGGCATCGCCGTGGCGGGTGACGGCGCGCAACGCCAATTGCAGCGCCTCCATGCAGCCGTGGGTCAGGATGATGTTGTCCGGCTGCAGCGTCATGCCCAGGTCCATGCCGCGGCGGGCTATCTGGGTGCGCAGCCGCTCCGACCCCGGTGGCAGCGCGTAAGTGCTGACCATGCCGGGATGGCGGCGCAGGATCTGGCCCATCAGCCGCGCCAGCTTGTTGCCGGGATAGAAGTCCCCGCCGCGCGGGCAGGCCAGGGCCAGGTCGATGAAGCCCTCGGTCTGCTGCGCCTGCAGAACGGTGCCGATCAGGTCCAGCACGGCGTTCTGAGTGGGAGAGGCCGGGCCGCTTTCGGTAACGGCGGGCCGTGCCGGCGACGGCAGCCGGGCGCGCACATAGTAGCCGGATTGCGGCCGGGCTTCTATCAGGCCGCGGTCTTCCAGCACGCGGTAGGCGCTGACTACGGTGTTGAGGCTGAGCTGGCGGCTGTGCGCGGTACGCCGCACCGATGGCAGACGCGACCCCGGCGGCAGCGTGCCGCGGCGGATTGCCAGCGATAGGTCGTCGGCCAGTTGCTGATAGAGGGTGGGGGCGCTGTTCTGCATCGTTGGTCTGGGTGATGGGGCACAGCACCTATCATAGAGTAGGGTGACAGTTGCTGAAAAGAACAATCTGTAACCAGATCAATAATGGATTTTTGAATCTGTATCCATTCAACGGCTGCGCATAGCATGTTCGGGTAGGCGACAGTCTGTCGCCGCTTGCCGCTTTGCAGGAGACGCACCATGCCCGAATTCGCTTTGCTGTCCTATGTCGCCCTGATGTCGATCACGCCGGGGCCCAATAACCTGATGCTGGCCAGCTCCGGCGTCAACTTTGGCTTCCGCCGCACCGTGCCGCATATGCTGGGCATCAGCCTGGGTTGCGCGCTGCAGGTGTTTATCGTGGCCATGTTGTTGGCGCAGATGCTGGGCTGGCTGGAATCCTGGCGTTTGCCGTTGGCTGTGGCTGGGTGCGTCTATCTGCTGTGGCTGTCCTGGACGCTGGCGATGTCCGGCTTGCCGGAGGGCAGGGCGCAGGCGCGGCCGTTGGGCTTTGTCGGCGCGGCGATGTTCCAGTGGCTCAATCCCAAGGCCTGGGTCATGGTGCTGAACGCGTCCATCCTGTTCATGCCGGCCCAGGCGGATGGCCGGATGGCGGCGGCCTTGCTGCTGGCGCTGGTGTTCGCCGTGGTCAACCTGCCGTGCATCAGCGTGTGGGCGTGGGGCGGGGAAAAACTGCGCCGTTGGCTGCAAAGGCCCGAGGCGCTGCTGGTATACAACCTGTCCATGGGCGGAATGATGGCCGCTACGGCGCTGTGGCTGATGTATGACGAGCTGCAGCCGGTGCTGGGCTGGATCTGAATGATGTCCTTTTTTGGCAGGTGATTGTCTTCATCAGGCCTTCAGGCAAGGCGATGACAGAATTAGCATGGCGTCCATATTCCACCTGAGCCGAGGATAGGCCGCATGAAACAGACTGCTTTGCTGGTGATAGATGTTCAGGACTCTTTTCTTTCCCGCCCTTATTGGGATGAGCGTGAGCTGCCGGCCTACCGCGAGGCGCAGCGCGCGCTGATCGCCGGCGCCGAGGCGCGCGGCGCGCCGGTGGTCAACATCCTGCATGTGGATGATGACGCGTCGTTTCGCGTCGAGTCCGGTCTGGTGCGTCCGCAAGCCTGGCTGACTCATCAGCCGGCGGCGACTTTCGTCAAGCATGTGCACAACGCCCTGACAGACTCTGGCCTGCAGGCCTGGCTGGACGCGCGCGGCATCCGCCGCTTGGCGATTTCCGGCATCCGTACCGAGCAATGCTGCGAAACCACCGCCCGCGTGGCATCGGACCTCGGTTATGAGGTGGACTTCGTCAGCGAGGCCACGCTGACCTTCGCCATGACGCATCCCCTTAGCGGCCGCGTCTACAGTCCGGCTGAAATCCGCGAGCGGACCGAACTGGTGCTGGCGGGACGCTTCGCCGCCATTGTCACGGTCGATGAGGCGCTGCGGCGGATGGCGCGCGCGGCCGAGCTTGTCGATTGACATCGGCATGGCATAAGGTGTCGGGATTGGTTTTGTTCAGATCAGGAGTAAGCATGGCGCAAGACGCATCGAGGTTGCCGCCGGACGGGCTGCCGGCTTATCGGCTGCTGACCGGCCCTGACGATTCGGCCTTTTGCAAGCGGGTCAGCGAGGCGCTGGCTTTGGGCTACCGGCTGTATGGCTCGCCGACCGCCACCTTCAATGGCGAGCGTGTCATCGTGGCGCAGGCCGTATTGTGGCCGGGAGCGGACCATGCCGCCGATTGACGTGGCGCAGGCGCTGGCCATCGTGGTGGCTTGGGGCGTCAACTTCGTCGTGATCAAATGGGGCGTAGCCGGTGTGCCGCCGCTGCTGCTGGGCGCCTTGCGCTTTGCGCTGGTGGCGCTGCCGGCGGTGTTCATCGTCAAACGGCCGCCGCTGCCGTGGCGCTATCTGGCGCTGTATGGATTGACGGTGGGCGTGGGGCAGTTCGGCTGCCTGTTCTCGGCGATCAAGCTGGGCATGCCTGCCGGGCTGGCCTCGGTCGTGCTGCAGTCGCAAGCCTTCTTCACCTTGCTGTTGGCGCGCTTCTTCCTGAACGAGCGCTGGCAGCGCAGCCAGCTGGCGGGTTTGGCGCTGGCCTTGGGCGGCTTGGCGCTGATCGGGATCGGCAAGGGCGGCAATATGACGGCGCTAGGCTTTGGGCTGACCATCGCGGCCGCCACCAGCTGGGCCGCGTCCAATGTGGTGGTGCGCGCCATCGGCCGCGACGGCTACAAGGTGGCACCGTTGGGGCTTGTGATCTGGTCCAGCCTGATCCCGCCGATTCCGTTTCTGCTGCTGTCGTGGTGGCTGGAGGGCGGCGAGCGCATCTTGCTGGCTCTGCGCGATTTCAATCTGCAGTCGCTGTGCGCCGTCGCCTATCTGGCGGTGGTGGCCTCGATGTTCGGCTATGGCCTGTGGAGCCGGCTGCTGACCCGGCACGCCGCCGCCAAGGTGGCGCCGTTTTCGCTGCTGGTGCCGGTGGTGGGGCTGCTGGCCTCGCATCTGCTGCTGGGAGAGAGCCTGACGCCGGCGCAATTGGCCGGCAGCGGCCTGCTGCTGGCTGGGTTGGCGGTATCGGTATTCGGCGGCCGAGCGCTGTCGATGGCGGCGAGGGTTGGCCGTGCTTGAGGTGTACTTCGTTTTGCCGCCGGACCTGCTGCTGCTGGATTTGGCGGGGCCGGCCGAGGCGTTGCGCCTGGCTGGCGAGTTTGGCGCGGACCTGCGCTTGCATTTTGTCAGCCCGATGCCGGAAACCGCGACGTCGCTGGGCTTGCCGCTAGCCAGCCTGCAGCCCTTGCCAGAGGAGCTGCCGGAGGGCGCGCTGGTGGTGGTGCCGGGTTCGACGCCGTCCGCCGTGGCTTACGCCAAGCCGTATGCGCGCCGCATCGTTGCCTGGCTGGCGGCGCGCAAGCCTCAATCCGGCGTGTCTTGGGTGGGCATCTGCTCCGGCAGCCTGCTGCTGGCCGAGGCCGGCTTGTTCGATGATCGCGCCTGCACCACCCACCATACCTTGCTGGACCGCTTGCGCGCATTGGCGCCGGCGGCCAGGGTGCAGGAGAACCGGGTATTCGTACAGGACGGACCGTGCTGCAGCAGCGCCGGCATCACCGCCGGCATCGATCTGGCGTTGCATTTGATCGGAGAGCGGATCGATCCCGCCATCGCGCGCGCCGTGGCGCGGGAGATGGTGGTCTACTTCCGCCGCTCGCCGCAAGACCCGGAGCTGTCGCCGTGGCTGGCCTGGCGCAATCATCTGCATCCGGCGCTGCACCGCGCGCAAGATCTGATCTGCGCCGACCCAGTGCGCGATTGGCCGCTGAGCGAGCTGGCGGGGCGGGCGCATGTCAGCGCGCGGCACTTGTCCCGGTTGTTTCGCGAGCATGCCGGCATCAGCGCGCACGATTATCATCAGGCTTTGCGGCTGGCGCTGGCCATGCAATGGCGCGCGGCCGGGCTGGGCAAGGAAAAGGCGGCGCTGGCGGCGGGTTTCTCGTCCGCGCGGCAGTTGGGGCGGGCGGCGTCCCGCCGCTAAACCTTGCTGGACAGCATATTTCTTAAGTTTTAACGATTCTGGACGATATTCCGGGTTGACGCGCTCCGGGAATGGTTCATACCATTCCATCAATATCTACCGGTAATTGCCATGAAAACTGTCCGCAGCCTGTCTTGTCTCCTGCCTCTGGTTCTGTTGGCCTCCCTGTCCGCCTGCTCCACTGGCACGCCGCCGCAGAAAATGGCTGCGCCTGCGCCGGCCAAGGAAGGCGGCATGGTGCCGTCCGGCGTCGGCTATGTTGGTCCCAGCGAGGAAGGCAATAGCGGCGAGGATGTGAAGGTGGTGGTGCGGGAAGTCAATCCGTTCCAGCCCATCGTGGTGCGCGTCACCGGCAGCGGCGCCGCGCCGTATACCAACAGCCTGACCCCGTCGCAGCGCAAGCTGCTGGCGATGCGCGCCGCGCGGCTCGATGCGTTCCGCGCCATTGCGGAACAAGTGCAGGGCATGAAGCTGGTGGGCAACAGCACGGTGTCCAATATGATCGCCAACAACGATAGCTTCCGCACCTATGTGGACGCTTATCTGCGCGGCGTCACCATCGTTTCCACCACGATGAAGCCGGACGGCACCAGCGAGGCGGTGGCGGAAATCACGCTGGATCAGGACTTCTACAAGCAGTTCAAGAACTCCTTCGACAAGACCGGCAGCGTGATGCGGGCGGCGCAGGAAACCGGCGCCGTCGGCGCGCAGTGCGCCGAGCCTAACTGCGGCGCCACCAAGACCATGCCGGCCGCTAGCCCGGCGCAAACCATGATGATGGCTCCGGCGCGCTACAGCAGCAATTTCTATGTGAACCAATGATGAAGACGCGAATCCGTCAGACTGCTGCCGCCCTTGTGGCGGCATTTGTTTTGTCCGCATCTGCGCAGGCGCAAATCCTGAGCGCCGAGGGCGTGGCGCCGTTGGATAACGGCACGGTGGCGGCGCGCGAGATGGCCATCCGCGACGCGATGCGGCTGATCACCATCAACCAGGGCGCGCGGGTGGAGTCGGTGCAGGTGCTGGAGAACGGCAAGCCGGCCGAGTCCGCCACGCTGACCGTGAGCGGCCAGCTGCAGGGCACGGTGCGGGTGGTCAATGAATACCAGCAGGGCAAGCTGTACCACGTCAAGATCGAGGTCGATACGGAGGGGGCGGCTGAAGCCCAGGCCCCAACGCGCAGCCGAGATCCGTCTTGCGCGATGCCGCCGGGGCGTTCGTTGCGGCGCAAACTGGTGACGACGTATTTCGACGTGGCGCGTCCCGCCGACGCGTCCGACCTGGCGAATCTGGCGACGGCGCTGCCGACCGAGCTATCGCGCCGCTTGTCGCGCAATCCCTTGCTGCTGGTGCGCGACGCCAATACCGTGTCGGTGTTGTCTGACAGCCGCATCGCCGAGCCTGCCGCCGGCCGCGACATCGCCAGCCAGCTTGGCCAGCGCCAGGGCGTGCAGTTCGTGGTGGCGGGCCGCGTGCTGTCCACCTCGGTGACCGACAAAGGCCTGAAGCCGTCGTTTTTCGAGTCCAACAATACCAGCGACCAGAGCGCCATCTATAACGGACCGTTTTCCGGCCTGCTGGGCGGCGGCGCCAAATACAAGGCCACCGAACGTCAGTTCGACATGGAAGTGTGGATTTACGATGGCCTGACGGGTTCATTGCTGGCCAATGAGCGCGTCGGCGGACTGTCGCGCGGCGATGTACAGCCCAAGCTGCCCAAGCCTTTCGCCTCCGCCGCGTTTTGGGCCACGGATTATGGCCGCCTGGTGGATAAATTAATGGACAAGGCGGCGCAGCGCGTCGACGACGTCATTTCCTGCATACCATTTTCTGCCCGCATCGTGCGGCAGGAGGGGAAGCGCGTTTATATCAACGCCGGCCTGCTGGACGGAATGGCGGTAGGCGACAAGATGCTGCTGTACAAGCGCTCGTCCGGCCAGCCGGTGCGCGACTTGATTTCCGGGGCGGATCTGGGCATGCCGGAAAGCCTGAACGGCGATGTCACGCTGACCCAGGTGCAGCCGAATTTCTCCATCGGCTTGGTGCAGAGCAGCAGTCAGGCGGTGTCAGAAGGCGACTTTGTCCGTTTCGTCCCGACTCGATGATTCCGGCCGATAGCCGCGGGTCGGGAGCATGCCGGGACGCTTCTTTCCGGCAGTTCCCCAATTTACAAAATATTTTTGTATTGATACGTATTATCACTTGATGCTACGGTGCATCCCGCACTTCGCTCTCAAACAGCAAAACAGGGGATACACCTTGAAGCAGCAACTGATTTTCGCCGCCGTACTGGCGGCGCTGGCCGGCCAGGCGCTGGCCGAGGATGTCGTTGTTTACAGCGCGCGCGCGGAGCAACTGGTCAAACCCTTGATCGACGCCTACAAGAAGGAAACCGGCGTGACCGTCAAGCTGGTGTCGGACAAGGAAGGTCCGCTGATGGAGCGGATGCGTGCCGAAGGCCGCAATAGCCCGGCCGACCTGCTCCTGACGGTGGATGCCGGCAATCTGTGGCAGGCGGAAAAAATGGGCCTGCTGCAAGCTGTGAAATCGCCGGTGCTGGACGCCAATGTCCCCGCCCACCTGCGCGACCCCAACCATCAATGGTATGGCCTGTCGATTCGCGCGCGCACCATTTTCTACAACACCCAGAAAGTCAAACCGGCCGAGCTGTCCAGCTATGCCGACCTGGCCGATCCTAAGTGGAAGGGCAAGCTGTGCCTGCGCACTTCCAAGAAGGTATACAACCAGTCGCTGGTGGCGATGATGCTGACCGAGATGGGGCCGGCTAAGACCGAGCAGGTGGTCAAGGGTTGGGTGAACAATCTGGCTACCGCGTCTTTCCCGGACGATACCAAGATGCTGGAAGCGATCGCCGCCGGCCAGTGTGATGTAGGCATCGCCAATACTTATTACTACGGCCGTTTGATGGAGAAGTCTCCCAAGCTGCCTATCGGCATCTTCTGGGCGGATCAGGCTGGCAAGGGCACCCACGTCAACGTTTCCGGCGCCGGCATCGCCCGCTACGCCAAGAACGAGAAGGGCGCGCTGAAGTTCCTGGAATGGCTGAGCTCGGAAAAGGCGCAGAACCTGTTCGCCGACGTCAATATGGAGTTCCCGGTCAATCCCAAGGTGAAGCCGGATGCCCGCGTCGCCGCCTGGGGCGATTTCAAACATAACTACATCAATGTCTCCAATGCCGGCGCCCGGCAGGCTGAGGCAGTGAAGCTGATGGACCGCGCCGGCTACAAATAAGCGCCGCCCATTGTTGGTTTCTTCGGCCCGCCGGTTTTTCAACGGCGGGCCGTTGTTGCTGGATCAATCTCATGTTTGCTTCTGTTTTGCGCTGGCGGACGCTGTCCGCGGCCATCAGCCTGCTCACCTTGCTGCCGTTGGGCGTGATCGCCCTGGGGCTGCTTACGCCGGATATGGAGGTTTGGCGCCATCTGTCGGCGCACGCGCTGCCAGAGCTGTGGCGCAACACCGCCATTCTGCTGCTGGGCGTGGGCGCGGGCGTGTTGCTGTTGGGCGTGCCGCTGGCCTGGCTGACGGCGGTGCATGATTTTCCGGGTCGCCGGGTGTTTTCCTGGGCGCTGATGCTGCCGCTGGCCATGCCGGCCTATGTGATGGCGTTTTCGCAATTGGGCCTGTTCGACTTTACCGGACCGCTGCAAACCTGGCTGCGCGAGGCATTCGGCAGCTCGTCCTGGGTGCCTAATATCCGCTCGACGCCGGGCGTGGTGGCGGTGCTGACGCTGGCTTTCTACCCCTATGTCTATCTGCTGGCGCGCAATGCGTTTGCCACGATGGGGCGGCGCGCGCTGGAAGTCGGCCAGTCGCTCGGCCTGTCTCCGCTGGCCGGTTTTTTCCGCGTGGCGCTGCCCATGGCCCGGCCGTGGATCGTGGCCGGACTGAGCCTGGCGCTGATGGAGACGCTGGCCGATTTCGGCACGGTTGCCGTGTTCAATTTCGACGCCTTCACCTCGGCCATCTACAAAGCCTGGTTCAGCCTGTTCTCGCTGCCTGCTGCCAAGCAGCTGGCATCGTTGCTGGTGTTATTGGTGCTGGCTCTGGTATGGCTGGAGCAACGGGCGCGCGGCCAACGCGCCTATGGCGAGGCGGGCAGGGCGGCGCCCTTGCCGCGGACGCGCTTGCCCGGCGCGCGCGGCTGGCTGGCTTGCGCCTGTTGCAGCCTGGTGCTGCTGCTGGCCTTCGTCCTGCCGTTCGGGCAGATCCTGCTCTGGGCCGCCGAGCATGCGGCGGATGATATGGCCGACCTGCTGGATTATCTGAAAAGCTCGCTATTGCTGGCCGCTCTGGCGGCGTTGCTGGTGCCGGCGCTGGCCTTGCTGCTGGTTTTCGCGGTGCGCCGCGATCCTCGTAGCCGGCCATGGGCCAGGCTGGCCACGCTGGGTTACGCAGTGCCGGGCACGGTGCTGGCCGTGGGCGTCTTCGCCCCGGTGGCGGCCTTGGACAACCTGTTGCTCGATCACTTCGGCCACTGGCTGCCGGCGGGCAGCTCCGCCGTGTTCAAGGACACGCTGCTGGTGATGCTGCTGGCTTATGCCTCGCGCTTTCTGGCGGTAGGCCATTCGGCGCTCGACACCGCGATGCAGCGCATCGCGCGCAGCCAGGAGGAGGCCGCGCAAAGCCTCGGCCTGCATGGCATGCGCCTGGCCTGGCGCTTGCATCTGCCGCTGCTGCGCGGCGGTTTGTTCACCGCGATGCTGATGGTGTTTGTCGACGTGATGAAGGAAATGCCGATCACGCTGATGACGCGGCCGTTCGGCTGGGACACCTTGGCGGTGCGCATCTTCAATTTGACCACCGAGGGCGAATGGCAGCGCGCCGCATTGCCATCGGTCGCCATCGTGCTGGCCGGGCTGCTGCCGGTGCTGCTGCTGTCCAGACAGAAATCAGGAGCCTGATATGGAAAACCTGCTCGAATTCGACAATGTGAGCCTGGACTTCGCAGGACGGACGGTGCTGGATGGCATGAGTTTTACCCTGCAGCCAGGGGAGATCGCCTGTTTGCTCGGAGCTTCCGGCTGCGGCAAAACCAGCGCGTTGCGCAGCATCGCCGGTTTTGAGACGCCTACTGCCGGCGCGATCCGGCTGGCAGGAACGACGATGTTCGGCGGCGGCGTGATGCTGCCGGCCCATAGTCGCCGCATCGGCATGGTGTTCCAGGATCATGCGCTGTTTCCGCATTTGACCGTGGCAGGCAACATCGCCTTTGGCTTGTCGGCGTTGAGCCGCGCCGGCCGCCGCGAACGGGTGGCGGAAGTGCTGAAGCTGGTGGGCCTGGCGGCGGAGGCGGATCGTTACCCGCACCAGCTGTCCGGCGGGCAGCAACAGCGGGTGGCGCTGGCGCGCGCCTTGGCGCCCTTGCCCAGGCTGCTGCTGCTGGACGAGCCATTTTCCAATCTGGACGCGGAGTTGCGCGAACGCCTGGCGCGCGAGGTGAGGTCGATGCTGAAGTCGCTGGGCATCGCCGCGTTGATGGTGACGCATGATCAGCACGAGGCCTTCGCCTTCTCCGACAAAGTCGGGGTGATGCATGGTGGACGCCTGCAGCAGTGGGATCAGCCGGAGGCTTTGTATCATGCCCCAGCCAGCCGTTATGTGGCCGGCTTCATCGGCCAGGGCGCTTTTTTGCCGGGTAAGGCAAGCGGCGGCCGCAGCGTGGTGCTGGAAACCGGCGAGCTGCGCAGCGACGGCGGCTTGCCCTT
Source organism: Chromobacterium sp. ASV23 (assembly GCF_016428945.1). NCBI lineage: Bacteria > Pseudomonadati > Pseudomonadota > Betaproteobacteria > Neisseriales > Chromobacteriaceae > Chromobacterium > Chromobacterium sp. ASV23. The sequence continues at coordinate 51,809 of NZ_JAELTR010000006.1, read as the reverse complement.
TGCCGATGGCGCGGAGGTGGAAGTGCTGTTGCGGCCAGACGAGGTGAGGCTGGAGCCGGGCAGCGCGCTGCGGGCCAAGGTGGCGGAGCGCATCCATCGCGGCGGCGTGTGCCACTATGTGCTGGAATTGCTGTCCGGCAGGCGTCTGGTGGCCGAACTGGGCCACGATCAGCCGCTGGCGGTGGGCGAAACGGTGGGCATCCGCCTGCAGCCGCGGCGGCTGTTGGCGTTTGCGGTTTGACGCCTTTCGGGAAACTGAAAAGATCAGCGAAGCGCATGGCGCATGGCGGCGCAACGCAAGATCAGGGGGGGCTGGCGGCGCTTAGTCGAAAGCCTGGCAGACATCCACCCACTGCCCGGCGGTGATGTCGATCAACTGGCTGGGACTGATGCGCACCGCGCTGTGCACGGCGCCGGCGGCGGGCAGGATTTCGTCAAAGGCCTGAATGGATACGTCGAGGTAAATCGGCAGTTCGCGCGCCAGGCCGAAGGGGCAGACGCCGCCCACCGGGTGGCCGGTGATCGCTTCCACGTCCTGCGGCGGCAGCATTTTGCCCCTGCCGAAAGCGTCCTTGAACTTGCGGTTGTCGATGCGGGCATCGCCGCGCGCCACCAGAATCACCTCCCGGCCATCGTTGAGGCGGAAAGCCAGCGTCTTGGCGATGCGGCCGGCCTCCACGCCGTGGGCGGCGGCCGCTTCTGCCACCGTGGCGGTGCTGACCGGCAGCTCGATGATTTCGATGTCCAGCTGGCGGCTGGCGAAAAACTGGCGGACGGACTCCAGGCTCATGGTCTTGTCTTTGCAAGTAAAATCCACAAGCTATCTTATCCGGCCGCGCGCGCCAAGACCGTTCAGTGTCCCTGCGTGATCTCCGTGAGCTTGTCGGCGATGTCCTGCGACGTGGCCGCCTGCTCCTCCGCCGCATTGGCGATCTGCACCACGAAGTCGCGCATATTGTTGATTTCGCGGACGATGGCTTCCAGGGCTTCCTCCGCGCGCAGGAAGTCGCTCTCAGTGGCGGCTACCGTGTTGCGGCCTTCTTCTATGGCCTTCACGTTTTGCTGCACTTCGGTCTGGATCATGCGGATCATTTCACCGATTTCCTGCGTCGCCTTGGCGGTGCGTTCCGCCAGTTTGCGCACTTCATCGGCCACTACGGCGAAGCCGCGGCCCATTTCTCCGGCGCGCGCCGCTTCGATGGCCGCGTTCAAGGCCAAGAGGTTGGTCTGATCGGCAATGTCCTTGATCACGTTGATGATCTGGCCGATGGTCTCGGAGCGCGTGCCCAGCGAAACCAGGCTGTCCGCGGTGTGGCGCACCATGGTGCCGACGCTCTTCATGCCGTTGCTGGTTTCGCCGACGATGGCGGAGCTCTTGCGGCTTTCCGCCAGCATCAGGTCGGCGGATTCGGAAGCGGAGGAGGTTTGCACCGCCACGTTCTGGATGGTGGCGCTCATCGCCTGCATGTTCTCGGAAAGCTCGTTGATGCGCGCCTCCAGGAATTGCCGGCGCTTGTCGTTTTCTTCCTGCAATTGGCGCGCTCTTTCCTCGGCCGACACGTCTTTGAAGCTGGCCATGAAGCAGAGCAGCTTGCTGCCATCCTGCCGGCTCCAGATCGGGAAGACCTTGGTTTCGAAAATGACGTCGCCCACGGGGATCAACGCGCTGTGAAACGGCATTTTGCGGGCGGCCAGGTCCGCCAGAATCCTGCGGTTGTGCGAGGGATCGCGATGGAACTGATGAATGGTGTGATTCATCGCCTGATTCACGTCGACGCCAGCGCGAAAGCGCTGATTCAGCGAGGCATGGTGCTGGTTGAGCACGTCGCGCGCGGTCTTGTTCATATAGAAAATCACATTGTCCGGACCGGTATCGCACAACATGATCAGATTGTCGCTGTTATCCAGCACGCACTGAAACTGATGGATGGTTTGTTCCAGATCTTCCGACTGCGCGGATTTTTTGAACCAGCCTGCCATGGCCACCTCCTGCGAACGATGATATCGGGCGTGGCTGACGAGATGGCGATGCCTGGACTGCCAGTAGGCGCTGCGGCTTGCGGGATCTTGTCGGACACGCTGAAAGCAGGGCGCTGCTTGCGGCATGCGCGCCAGCCCAGACGCCTGTCAATGCGATGCATTTAGTTAGGACTATCTCAATCAATCATAAGTGTTTTTGCTGAAGATGCAGCCCGGAATGCGCGCTGAACAGCGGCGTCTTAACAAGCGCTGAGGCGGGTGGAACAAGCTGGCGGCTCAGGCGTCGTTCAAAGGCAAGGCGAGGGTTTCCTTGACCTCTTCCATTACCACATAGCTTTTGGATTCCTTGGCCGATGGCAGCTGCAGCAGGATGTCGCCCAATAGCTTGCGGTACATCGACATGTCGGCGATGCGCGCCTTGATCAGGTAGTCGAAGTCGCCGGATACCAGGTGGCACTCCAGGATTTCCGGGATGCTCAGGATCTCGCGGCGGAAGGCGTCGAAGATGTTGCCGGACTTGGCCTCCAGCTTGATCTCGACAAAGACCAGCAGCGAGCCGCCCAGCGCGTGCGGATTGAGGCGGGCGTAATAGCCGTCGATGATGCCGTCGCGCTCCATGCGGCGCACCCGTTCGGTGCAGGGCGTGGTGGAGAGTCCGACTTTCTCGGCCAGTTCGGTCATGGCGATGCGGCCGTTTTTCTGCAGGATGCGCAGGATTTTGCGGTCCATCTTGTCCAGCGCTTTGCCGGAGGAAGTGACAGTCTTCATTTTTTCACTGCTTACGCGAAAAATTCTTATTAGTCATCTATTGATTCTCGTCAATTTCAGTGAAAAAAACCAGATATCAATGAATATACTAGCGGAATTCACTAGCTGTAGTGACATGGCTACAAACGGAGAGGGAATCATGAAGGTAATCGTGCTGGGTGGCGGCGTTCTGGGCGTATCGACTGCGTGGTATCTGGCCAAGGCCGGCTGTCAGGTGACGGTGCTGGAGCGCCAGGATGGCGTGGCGTTGGAAACCAGTTTCGGCAACGCCGGCCAGATCTCGCCCGGCTACTCCGCGCCTTGGGCGGCGCCCGGCATTCCGCTGAAGGCGATCAAGTGGATGTTCCAGCGCCATGCGCCGCTGGCCATCAGCCCGGACGGCAGCCTGTACCAGCTGCAGTGGATCGCCAAGATGCTGGCCAATTGCAATGAAAAATCCTATGCGGTGAATAAGAGCCGCATGATGCGCCTGGCCGAGTACAGCCGCGACAAGATCAAGGAGCTGCGCGCCGAGACCGGCCTGGATTATGAAGGCCGCCAGGGCGGCACGCTGCAGTTGTTCCGCAGCCAGGCCCAAGTCGACGGCATGGCCAAGGACATCGCCGTGCTGCGCGAGTGCGGCGTGGACTTCAATGTGCTGGATCCGGACGGCTGCGCCCGCGTCGAGCCGGCGCTGGCGGCGGTCAAGCACAAGCTGACCGGCGGCCTGCAGTTGCCCAATGATGAAACCGGGGACTGCAATCTGTTCACCAGCCGCCTAGCCGAACTGGCTCGCGCCAAGGGCGTGGCATTCCGCTTCGGCGTGACGGTGGACGCCATCCTGAACGATGGCAAGCGCATCACCGGGGTGCGTGTCGGCGACGAGACCCTGACCGCCGACCATTACGTGGTGGCGATGGGCAGCTACTCGCGCGATCTGGTGCAAACCCTGGGCATCGACATCCCGGTGTACCCGGTCAAGGGCTATTCCTTGACGGTGCCGATCACGAATCCGGCCGCCGCGCCGGTGTCCACCATCCTGGACGAAACCTACAAGGTGGCGATCACCCGCTTCGACAATCGCATCCGCGTCGGCGGCATGGCTGAGCTGTCCGGCTACAATCTGGAATTGAACCCGCGCCGCCGCCAGACGCTGGAAATGGTAGTGGGCGATTTGTACCCGAACGGCGGCGACATCCCGGCCGGCACGTTCTGGACCGGCCTGCGCCCGATGACGCCGGACGGCACGCCCATCGTCGGCGGCACCCGCTACGCCAACCTGTCCCTGAATACCGGCCACGGCACGCTGGGCTGGACCATGAGCGCCGGCTCCGGCAAGGTGCTGGCCGACATCATCACCGGCGTCAAGCCGGAAATCAGCATCGATGGCCTGTCCATGCAGCGCTACGCCAAGCAGGGCGAAACGCTGGTGGTGCCGGTGATGCGCCCGTCGGTACAAGGGGCGTGAGGCGATGCGTCCCCTGATCGCGACGATACGGCTGGACAATCTGCGGCATAACTACCAAGTGGCTCGCGCCGCGCATGGCGACAGGACGCTGGCCGTCTTGAAAGCCAATGCCTATGGCCACGGCGCGGTGCGCTGCGCCCAGGCGCTGGCCGACATCGCCGACGGCTTTGCCGTCGCCTGTCTGGAAGAGGCTCTGGAGCTGCGCGCGGCCGGCATCGCCCACCCCATCCTGTTGTTGGAAGGCGTGTTCGAAGCCGAGGAGCTGAAGGCGGTGGACGAGCACCAGCTGTGGCTGGCGGTGACCAGCGAGGAGCAGCTGCGGATGATCGAACAATCCGCGCCGCAGAAGCCGTTCAACGTCTGGCTGATGCTGGACTCCGGCATGCATAGAGAAGGCTTTCTGCCGGAAGCCTATCACGCGGCCTGGCGCCGGCTGGAGGCCAGCGGCAAGGCGGGCACGATCACCAAGATGACCCACTTTGCCCGCGCCGACGAGCCGGAGCTGCCGATGACCGCGGCGCAGCTGGAGCGTTTCGACGCCGTTGTTCGCGGGTTGCCGCCGGGTGACGAGTCGGTGGCCAACTCGGCCGGCATCCTGTGCCACCCGCGCGCGCAACGCAACTGGGGCCGCGTCGGCATCGCGCTTTACGGCGTGACGCCGCTGCCGGCCGGCTTCGAAGATGCTGCCGACTTGCGTCCGGTGATGCGTTTCAGCAGCCGGGTCTTCGGCGTGCGCGAGTTGGCCGCCGGCGAGCCGATAGGTTACGGCGACAACTTCGTCACCGACCGGCCTACCCGCGTCGGCCTGGTAGCCTGCGGCTACGCCGACGGCTACCCGCGCCGCGCCTCCAGCGGCAGCCCGGTGCTGATAGACGGCCAACGTTCTCGCTTGATCGGCCGGGTGTCGATGGACATGCTGACGGTGGATCTGACCGATCTGCCTGAAACCGGCATCGGCAGCGAGGTAGAGTTGTGGGGCGATGTGGTCTCGGTCAACGAGGTGGCCGCCCACGCCGGCACCATAGGCTACGAGCCCCTGTGCAACGTCAAGCGGGCGCATTTCGATTACCGCTGAAACATGCGCGGCCGCCAAAAACAACAGCCCGGCATTAGCCGGGCTGTTGTTTTGCAACCTAACGTTCAGTTTTTCTGTATGACCAGTTTTTCTACCCGCTGCGTCGCATCGCGCGTGCGCTCGGCCAGCTTGCGCACTTCGTCCGCCACCACGGCGAAGCCGCGGCCGGTCTCGCCGGCGCGCGCCGCTTCGATCGCGGCGTTCAGCGCCAAGAGATTGGTCTGGTCGGCGATGGACTGGATGGTGCTGACGATGGCGCCGATCTCGGACAGGCTCTTTTCCAGTTGCTGCCGCTGCTGGCTTTCGCTGTCCAGCGCGGCGGAGCGCTTTTCCGCGTCGATGTCGATCAGCGCGCCGACCACGCGCAGCGGCGTGCCGTCCGGTGCGCGCCGGGTCTGGCCGCGGGCGCGGAACCAGTGGTATTCGCCGTTCTTGCATTGCAGCCGGTATTCGAGATCATACGGCGTCTGGCCGCTGCGGTCGCTCAAATGGGCGGCGAAGGCGTTCAGCACGCCTTGCTTGTCTTCGGGATGCAAACGATTGGACCAGCTCTCCAGCACGTTCGGAAAATCCTGCTCGGTGCTGAAGCCGAGCAACTGGCGGAACTGCGGCGACCACCAGAAGGCGTTGTTGCCGCTGACCGGATTGGCGGGGTCCACTTCCATGTCCCACAGCCCCTCGGCCAGCATGGCGCTGCCCAGTTCGAAGCGGGTCATGGTCCGCTCCAATTGCAACTGCTGCGCGCGCCATTCCGTGATGTCGGCCAATGACCCGGCCACACGCAAGGGCACGCCCTTGTCGTCGCGCAGCGTGGCGCCGCGGGCGCGGAACCAGCGGTATTCGCCGTTCTTGCATTGCAGCCGGTATTCGATGTCGTACGGCGTCATGCCGCTGCGGTCGCTCAGGTGCGCGCCGAAGGCGTCCAGCACGCGTTCGCGGTCGTCGGGGTGGAGGCGGCCGGCCCAGCTGCCCAGCACGTCCGGAAAATCGCGCTGGTCGTTGAAGCCCAGCAGCGCGCGGAACGTTTGCGACCACCAGAACACATTGTTGGGGTTGAGCGGGTCGCCGGCCACTACCGACATGTCCCACAGCCCCTCGCTGGCCGCGCGGTTGACCAGGTCGAAACGGACGCTGAGCAGCGTCAGTTGTTCCTCGGCCCGGCGCAACGCGTCCTGCAGTTGCGTCAGCTGGCGGTCGGCGGCCTGGCGTTCCGCGTCGGCTTCGTTGATTTGCCGGTCGCGTTGCTCCCATACGCGCGACAGTTTTTCTCCCAGAGCGCGCCAGCGCTCATCGCCGTGAATCTGCCATCTGGCCGATTCTCCGCGCAGTACGGCTTCGGCGGCGGCATCCAACTGGTTGATCATCTTGTTTCCGGCAAACCACATGGCATTCCCCCTGATGCGCTGTTCAGATTTTCAGCATAGCCGGACGTCATGAATGTGGAATTAGGTATAACTACTTGCGACCATCACAATCACTTGCTGCGGCGTATGGCGTGGCAGGTGCTATTTCGATATATGATGCCGGTTTAACAAAAATACCTACTGTCATCTGTCAGAGGCGCTGATAGATGACCTTGAATCTTTCGCAATGTCCGCGCCGGCCGCTCCGGCGCGGAATCGGAATCGACTCCGCGTGATGAAACACTCTTGGATATTTTTCGGCTTGCTATGTTGCGCCGGCCCGCTACGAGCGGAAACCCATCCCTTGCCCCCGGATTTGCGAATGGGGGATGACGATGCCCGGCGTTTGCTGCAGGACTCCAGCCGACAATTCGACGATTTGATCCGGCAGCAAAAGCTGCGCCAGTTGCAAGGCGGCGGCAGCGCGGCGGAAACCGCCAGGCAACCCGTGGCGGCCGGCGAGGCTTGCCTGCCGGTGATGGGTTTGCGCCTGGCGGGCATCACCTTGTTGACGCATGAGGAAGTTGCCGCGCTGGGACTGCCCCAGGGTGATTGCCTGGACGTCGGCGAGTTGAACCGCTTCAGCCGCGCGTTGACCGCGCTTTACCTCGACAAAGGCTATATCGCCGCGCGGGTGTTGGCCGAGGGGCCGAACGCGAATGGCGTGCTGACGCTGCGCGCGGTGGAGGGGCGGGTGGCGGCGATTCGCAGCGACGATGCCGCGTTGCGGCCCGGCAATCTGTTCCCCGGCATGCAGGGCAAGCCGCTGAATGTGCATGATCTGGACCAGGGCTTGGATCAGGCCAACCGGCTGCGCTCCAATCACGCGACGGTGGATGTGCTGCCCGGCGACGGCATAGGAGATTCCATCTTGCAGTTGCACAATCAGCCGGATTCGCGCCTGGCGGGCGGGCTGACGCTGGACAATACCGGGCGGGCGTCCACCGGGCGCATCCAGGCCGGCGCCAACCTGGGCTGGGACAATGTCACCGGTTGGTCCGACTTCCTCAGCCTGTCGGCGCAGACCACCACGGAAAATCCCGCGCTGCGGCACAGCCGCAGCGAGTCACTATTCTATTCGCTGCCTTATGGCTACTGGACGGCCAGCGCTTTCGCCAGCCGCTCCGATTATTTGAACCCCTTGCAGCTGGCGTATAGCGCGGTGCAACTGTCCGGCTCCACCGTGCAGAGCGGCTTGCGGCTGGACCGCGTGCTGACGCGCGACCAGGGGCATATCCTGACCGCGGACCTGCAATTGACGCAAAAGCGGGTGCGCAACTATCTGCAGGATGCCGAGATTCCAGTCAGCAGCCCCAGTCTGACCGTGCTGGAGGCCGGGCTGTCGAGGATGACGGTGCTGTCGGGCGGCGTGTTGCAACTGGAGGGCGGCTTGCAGCGCGGCACGCGCTGGATGGGCGCGGATGCGCAGGACACGCGTTTCCCCGGCACGCCTGATCCGCAGTTTCTCAAGCTGCGCCTCAGCGTTAATTGGCTGCAGACCATCGCCTGGCCGGGCGGGCCGTTCCAGCTGCAATCCAGCCTTTCCGGCCAAGCCAGTCGCGACCGGCTGCCCGGCGTCGAGCAGCTGGATATCGCCGACAGCAGCGCGGTGCGCGGTTTCCGCAATAATGCCTTGCCTGCCGAAACCGGCTGGTACTGGCGCAATACCTTGTCGCGGCGTTGGCAGCTTGGCGCCTTCGCCGTCACGCCACGGCTGGGTTTGGATGGCGGCCGGGTATTGCAGCGCGGCGGCAACGAGACCTGGCAGGACATCGCCGGCGCGGATATCGGGATGGCGCTGACGCGGGGCGGCCTGACGCTGGATCTGGATTACAGCCGCCCGCTGCGCCAGCCGCAGGGCTGGTTGCCGGAAGGGCACATCCTGTTTGCGCGGCTGGCGTGGCAGTGGTGAGGGCAAAGTGTTGTAAATGCGCGGAAAATAATTGAAATAATATTGTAAAATTGTGTTTCGATTGATTTGATTTAAAAAACCCCTTAGATTCTAAACTAAACACTTGTTTTATTTGGTCGCAGGCCACGTCAAGAGGGCCGACGAACCTGGATTCGAGGGGATTATGATGAAAAAAAGCAGATTCGATTTGTCCGTGAGCGGCAAAATCGCCGCGGCGCTGACGCTGGCCTTCGTGCTGGCCGATGTGGTTCAGGCTGGCGGCATCGTGGCCGCCGGCGGCAATGGCCAGCAGCCGCAGGTTTCCACTGCCGGCAATGGCGCGCAGGTGATCAACATCACCGCGCCGACGGCCGGCGGGGTGTCGGTCAACCAGTACCAAGACTTCAATGTCGGCAAGCCGGGCGCGGTGTTCAACAACGCCTTGCAGGCCGGCCAGTCGCAGTTGGCGGGCCAACTGGGCGCCAATGCCCAGCTTGGCGGCAACCAGGCCAGCGTGATCCTGAACGAGGTGGTCAGCCGCAACCCGTCCTTGCTGTTGGGCAAGCAGGAAGTCTTCGGCAAGGCGGCCGACTATGTGCTGGCCAACCCCAACGGCATCGCCTGCAACGGCTGCGGCTTCATCAACATCCCCCGCGCCTCCCTGGTGGTGGGCACCGCCAATCTGCAAAACGGCGCCATCTCTTCACTGCAGGCGGCCAATAACGGCAACGCGCTCAGCATCAATGGCGGCGGCGCGTCCGGCGTCAACGTGCTGGACCTGATTGCGCCGCGTCTCGATATCCGCGGCAATGTTTCCGCAAACGACGCCATCCGCGTCCGCGCCGGCTTCAATACCGTCGATTACGCTAGCGGCCAGATCACTGCCACCGCCGCCGCGCCGGACGGCGTGGGCAAGCTGGACAGCTATTTCCTGGGCGCCATGCAGGCGGGCCGGATCAATATCGTCAGCACCGCGGCCGGCGCCGGCGTCAATGTCGGCGGCAATCTGTCCGGCGGCGACGAACTGACGGTCAACTCAGCCGGCGCGCTGGCGGTGCAGGCGGCCCAGCTCAAGGGCAAGCAGTTGGCGTTGAACGGTGCCAGCGTGGACATCTCCGGCCGGGTGGACAGCGAAACCAGCAACGACAGCAAGCATGACGAAAGCTGGTTCATCTGGAAGACCGGCGAGAGCAACAGCACGTCCAGCAAGACCGACGCCAGCGTCAAGCGCGCGTCTCTGCAGGGCGACAATGTGTCGATTAGCGCCAGCGGCAACGCCCATGTCGGCGCGGCCGACATCCAGGGCCAGGACGTCAAACTGTCCGCCGCCAGCGTCAATCTGGACGGCCAGCTGGCGCAAAGCAGCGCCAGCAGCAGTGATCACGCCTGGAAGAATTCCTGGGCATTCAACCAGGACAAGAGCAGCGCCACTCAGGAGCAATCGGTGGCGCGCATCAAGGCCGGCCACGACGCGGACATCTCCAGCACCGGCGGCGACATCGTCATCGCCGGCGCCAGCGTGCAGGCCGGCAACAATCTCAAACTGAACGCCGTGGGCGGCGTTCAATTGTCTGCGTTGACCGAAACCGATACCAGCAGCGACGTCGGCAATCGCAAGAACGACGGCGCGGCGCTGGAAACCGGCAGCTGGAACAACAGCAGCTCGCAGCAGCGCTTGGTGCAGGCGCAATTGCGCGCCGGCAACGCGCTGGGCGTGAGCGCCAGCGGCGACATCAACGGCCAGGCCGCCATTCTGCAATCCGGCGGCGACGCCATCCTGTCCGCCCAGGGCAAAGCCACGCTGGCGACGCAAACCAGCGCCAACAGCAGCAGCGTGCAGAACGGCAAGACCTACTGGGGCGGCATCGGCGGAGGCGGCAACCAGAACAACAGCAATAGCGCCACCCTCAATACCGGCAGCGCGGTGAATGCCGGCGGCAAGCTGTTCATCAACGGCGACGCCGGCATCGCCATCAACGGCAGCCAGGCCAAGGGCGCGCAGGGCGCATACGCCAAGACCCAGTCCGGCGGCGTGGTGATCGACAGCGCGCTGGATCTGACGCAGACCGATACCGACCAGCGCACCGGCACCGCGTTCAATATCACCAGCAGCTCCAGCAAGGGCAGCAGCAGTCAGCAAACGGCGGTCGGTTCGGCGTTGAAGTCCGATGCCGATCTGCAGCTGATCTCCGCCGGCGACGTGGCGGTGACGGGCAGCCTGCTCAAGGCCGCGCAGGCGCTGGACATCCAGGCGGTGGGCGACATCAAGGTGGCGAGCCAGGCATCCGAAACCCATAGCCAATCCAGCGACACCCAATTGGCGCTGCGCGGCGTCGGCGCCGAAACCGGCGACAAGCAATACCGCGGCGGCGTGCGGCTGGAACATACCAGCACGGACCAGCAACTGGACCAGACCAGCCAAAGCTGCTCGCAGCTGTCCGGCGGCAGCGTCAAGCTGGCGGCCGGCAATGATCTGACGGTGACGGGGTCCAAGCTGGAGAGCGCAGGCGACGCCAGCCTCGCCGGCCAGAACGTCAGCCTGAACGCGGCGCAGAACACGAGTCACAGCGACAAGGCCACCACCGTGACCGGCGGCGGCCTGTACCTGACCGGCGGGCTGGACAAGGCCGGCGCCGGCATCGAGTTCGGCCAGAACAGCAACCGCGCCGTCAGCGACGGCAGCACCGCCCAGGCGACCGAAGTGAAGACCGGCGGCAAGCTGGACATCACCGCCGGCAACGGCATGGGCGGCGTGCAGAACCAGGGCAGCCAGATCAAGTCCGGCGGCGCGGTGAATATCGCCGCGGGCGACGTCAGCAACCAAGCGGCCGTCAATCAACAATCGACCCAGCAGACCAGCAGCCATTGGGGCGTGGATGTCGGCGTCAATGTCGATTACAGCGGCATCACCCGTCCCATAGCCAATGCAGGCGGCAGCGTGGCCAAGGGCGATGTGGCCGGCGCGGCCGGCCAGGCGGCCAATCTCGGCGCTGCCAATCTGGGCGTGGACGTCAGCGCCACGGGCGGCAGCGGCAAATCGCAAAGCCAGAGCAGCACCGCGCAGGCCACCAGCATTGCCGGGGCGTCGGTCAATGTGACTGCCGGCGGCGCGCTGAAGGATCAGGCCACCCAGTACCAGGCGACGCAAGGCCCAGTCAGCATCAGCGCGGACAGCCACCAGATGACGGCGGCGGCCAATACCCAGAGCCAGGGCAGCCAGAGCAGCGAAGGCGGCGCCACGGTGCGTGTTTACACCACGACAGGCGAGGACATCAACGTCAAGGGCAGCGGCCAGGGCAGCTACAGCAGCAGCCAGAGCGCGTCCAGCAACGCGGTGACCGGCTCCATCCAGTCCGCCAGCGGCGTGAGCATCAAGGTGAACAATGATGCGAGCTACCAGGGCGCGGCCATCAACGGCGGCAGCGGCCAGTCCAGTATCCAGACTGGCGGCAAGCTCGCCCTGACCCAGGCTGACAATACCAGCAGCAGCCAACAGCATACGGTGGGCGGCGCGGCGGGTTTGACCATCAGCACCAGCCCGATCGATGGCGGCAATAAACTCGGCGGCAGCGGCAATCTGGCGGTCAACAACCAGCAGAGCCAGGCAGCCAGCAGCCAGGCGGTGACCGGCTCGGTGCAGTCGGCCGGCGGCATCGCGCTGACATCCGGCAATGGCTTGACCGTGCAGGGCGGCAGCCTCGCCAGCGGCGGCGACATCAAGCTGCAGTCCGACGGCAAGGTGAGCCTGCAGGCGGCCAATGGCAGCGACAGCAAAACCGGCAGCGGCTGGGGCTTCAGCGTCAACGCCGGCGGCAACAACAGCAATGGCAAGGATGCGTCGGCCAAGGGCTTCAATGTGGGCGGCGGCGTGCAGCTGTCCAGCCAGAATGAAGCCAACACCGCTCAGTCCGGCGCGCAGGTGACAAGCGGCGGCGCCTTGAGCGTCAGCAGCGGCGCCACCGGCAACAACGCGGTTGCGCTGCAGGGCAGCCAGTTGACCGGCAAAACGGTCAACGTGAGCGCCGACAATGGCGGCATCAGCCTGCAATCGGCGCAGAATGGCAGCCAGAAGAATGACTGGAGCGCCAATGCCAATCTGGGCGGCGGGGCAGGCAACAGCGTGGCCAAGGAAAACGGCCAGCCTAAGGCCGATGGCGCGAGCAAGACCTATCAGGCGAACGGCGGCTTCGATGTCAAAGTCGATCAGCAGGACAAGCTGACCAACGCCAACGCCGCCATCAAGGGCGATCAGGTCAATTTGAAGGCCGATGGTCAATTGACGCTGGCCGGCGGCAACATCAACGCCGGCAAGGTGGATGGCAGCATCGGCGGCAATGTGGTGGTGCAGAGCCAGCAGGACCGCAACAACAGCAATCATGTCGAGGTGGGCCTGAACGTCAATAGTTCCAACGCCAAGAACCCCAGCCTGGTGGATCAGGCGGCCAATCTGACCGGCCCGCTGTCCGGCAAGGTGAAGGAAAAGGCGACCGACGCGGTGAACACCGCGGCCGACAAGGTGGAAGACAAGTACAACAGCTTCGCCTTCAAGAACGGCCTGAAGGAAGACACCACCCAGCCGGTGCCGTTCAGCAAGGATGCGAACGGCGGCAGCGTGACGCTGCCGGCGCAGCCGACCAGCGGCGAGGCCAAATCCGGCGTGGTGGACAGCGCCTTGCGCAAAGGCGGCAACACCTTGAAGGACAAGCTGCTGAACCCGCAGGACAAGGGCACCCAGGTGTCCGCCGTGATCGACGTCAGCGTCAAGTCCGATAATGGCGTGGGTACGGTCAGCGCGATCAGCGGCGATCAGGGCGTCAACCTGGCGGTGGGCGGCAAGGTGCAACTGACCGGTGGCCAGATCGATTCCAGCGCCGGCAAGGTGAGCCTGGGCGATGCCAAGGTGGAGACCGCCAATATCCAGACCAGCAGCTACACCGGCACCGGCGGCGTCAAGCTGGACGGCACGCCGGCGGCCATCATCCAGCAGGCGGTCAAGGACGTGACTTCCGGCAAGGCGCCGCTGATGCATGTCGATATCGACAATCAGAAGCAGACGGTGACCGGCGAGGTGAAGTCGGGCACTTGAGCAGGGCGTTCCGCCTTGCGCAATCAAAAACGGCAGCCTGTGGCTGCCGTTTTTCGTGGCGCGGATCAGAACCGGCCTTCGCTGTAATCCTCCATCGCCTGCTCGATTTCCTGGCGTGTATTCATCACGAACGGTCCCCATTGCACGATGGGCTCGTTCAGCGGTCTGGCTGCCAATACCAGCAAGCGGCTTTCCGCGCTGCCGTTGAGCAGCTCGACGCCATCTCCGTCATTGTCCAGCACGGCGAGCTGGCGCTCTCCCATCACGCTGTCCGCCACCTGTACCGCCCCCTGGTAAAGATACAGGAAGGCGTGGTGGCCGGATGGCAGCGGCAGCCATAGGCGGTTGCCTGGGCGCAGCGCGATGTCCAGGTATAGCGGGTCGGTCACCGGGCGCTCGATCGCGCCCTGTCGGCCGTCGAAGCGGCCCGCCAGCAGCTTCAAGGTGTTGCCGTCCGCGTCTTGCCATTGCGGGATATCCGCTGCCGGGATGTCGCGGTAGCTTGGCGCGGCCATCTTGTTGGCGGCCGGCAAATTGATCCACAGCTGGAAGCCGTGCATCAGCCCATCCTGCTGTTCCGGGATTTCCGAGTGAACGATGCCGCGTCCAGCCGTCATCCATTGCATGCCGCCCGGGCCGAGCAGGCCTTCGTTGCCGGCGTTGTCGCGGTGGCGCATGCGGCCATCCAGCATATAGGTCACGGTTTCAAAGCCGCGGTGCGGGTGGCTGGGGAAGCCGGCGATGTAATCGTCCGGGTTGTCGGAGCGGAACTCATCCAGCATCAGGAACGGGTCAAGCCGCCGTTGCAGCGATTGGCTCAGCACCCGCTGCAAGCGCACGCCGGCGCCGTCTGAGACTTCGCGGCCGTTGACCAGTTGTTCGACTTTTCTGCTGAGGGCGGGCATGGCCATCTCCTGTTCCGAGGTTGATGCTGCCATTTTCCTGGTGGGAAAATAGATTAAAAAGCGCAAAATTTAGTGGTTAATGATCGGAAAATTAGATGCTTTAGGCTGCCAAGGACTCATCTGGCAGCAATGGCTGCACGGCAAGCCGTTGTGGAGGAGGGCAGTGTTGCCTGGGCGGCGGAGGGGCGGCATCGCAGCCGGTATCGGTTGGCGGCGATGGCGCGGCTGCGCAAGCGATGGGCGTGGGTTTGCCGCTGCGCGCGGCATCGAGCCGCGTGACCGACGGCCGCCGGCAAGCCGGCGCGGTGCGCAAGGCCGCGCTATGGCTGGCGCAGGATGAGCCTTTGCGCCGTGCGGCGGCGGTCAGTGATTGGCCTGCTGGCCCTTCAGATAGCTTTCCAGCGCATGGCCGGCGGACAGAATGTGGAAGCGCAGGAACTCGGCAGCCTCGTCCGCCTTGCCTTGGCGGCACAGTTCCAGCAGGCGGGTATGTTCCTCGTGGGCCCGCTCCATGGTGCGGGTGAACAGGATCTGCATCCGGGTATAGCGGTCGGTCTTGTTGTGCAGCTGCTCGATCAGCGCCAGGGTATTGGGGCGGCGCGCGGCGCGGTACAGGGCCAGATGGAAGCGGGAGTTGATCTCGCCCCAGTGGCGCACATCGTTGTTGTTCAGCGCCACTTCGAATTCGCGCAGCGTCTGCTGGGCGGCGTCCAGGTCCGCCGCGCTTTGACAGGAGATGGCGGCTTTCAGCAGCGAGCATTCCAGCATGGCTCGCACTTCCAGCAGCTCCAGAATGTCTTCCAGCGACAGCTTGGACACCAGGGCGCCCTTGTGGTCGATGATCTGGATCAGTCCCTCCGCCTCCAGCTGGCGCAGCGCCTCGCGCACCGGCACACGGCTGACGCCGTATTCGTGGGACAGCGCCTCTTGGCGCAATTGTTGGCCGTCAGCGAATTCGCCCGACAGAATGCGGCGGCGCAGAGATTCGGTGACGGCACTGGTAAGCGTCTGGCGCTTGATCGGCTGCAGGGTGGTCATGGTGGGTGTCGTTATCTGTCAGTCAATCGGATACATGCAAATGTATTCGATTATACGGAGCTTCCCTGTTCCGGCAAGCATCTAACTTGAATATTTTTGTCGCGAATCTGTAATTTGCGGAGGAGGGCATGAAAAAAAGCCCGACGGATCCGTCGGGCTTTGAATTTCTGGGGTGGATGATGGGACTCGAACCCACGACAACCGGAATCACAATCCGGGACTCTACCAACTGAGCTACATCCACCGCTGGTGACGCGATGGCCGAAATCTTTGGGGTGGATGATGGGACTCGAACCCACGACAACCGGAATCACAATCCGGGACTCTACCAACTGAGCTACATCCACCGCCGATACGGCTTAGACCACGGCTGGGCCGCAATCAGGAAAATTGTGGGGTGGATAATGGGACTCGAACCCACGACAACCGGAATCACAATCCGGGACTCTACCAACTGAGCTATATCCACCACTGGGTACTGCAATCAAGCAAGCTTGGCGCGCCCGACAGGAATCGAACCTGTAACCCCCAGCTTAGAAGGCTGGTGCTCTATCCGGTTGAGCTACGGGCGCTCTATCGGGCTGCTTGTTGTGTCTGGTCGGGGCGGCGGGATTCGAACTCGCGACCCCCTGATCCCAAATCAGGTGCGCTACCAGGCTGCGCTACGCCCCGAACAGAGACCGCAACTATACGGATGAGGCCGAGGCCTGTCAACGGCTTTGTGCAAATAATTTAGCGGGTTTGCGGGGAGTATTTGCCGCTGTTTTCCGGCTTGCGGATTCTGTCTGGATTTTTCTCTTTATTTATCTTGATCTTAAGAAAAATAAACCGCGGAACCGCTCTTACTGCGCTGCGCAAATAATGCGACAATAGCGCCCGTTATTTATCTGCATCAATATGGGATTCAGGCATGTCGGCACAATTGATCGATGGCAAGGCAGTAGCGGAACGGCTGGTTGAGAAGGTACGCGTGGGCGTGGAAACGCGTCTGGCGCAAGGCAAGCGCGCGCCGGCGCTGGCCGTGGTGCTGGTGGGGGATGATCCGGCTTCGGCAGTATATGTGGGCGGCAAGAAGCGCGCTTGCGAAAAAGCCGGCGTGCGTTCGGTATCGTATGAATTGCCGGCCGAAACCAGCCAGCAGCAATTGCTGGAGATAATCGACGAGTTGAATGCCGATGCCGGCGTGGATGGAATACTGGTGCAGCTGCCGCTGCCGAAACAGATCGATCCGCAAACGGTGATTGAACGTATTGATCCGAAAAAGGATGTGGATGGATTCCACCCGTATAATGTCGGCCGCCTGGCGATCAAGATGCCGCTGATGCGGCCATGCACCCCGCGCGGCGTGATGACGCTGCTGGAAGAATACGGCATCGATCCCAAAGGCAAGAAAGCGGTGATCGTCGGTGCCTCCAATATCGTGGGCCGGCCGCAAGCGCTGGAAATGCTGATGGCGCGCGCCACCGTCACCGTCTGCCACAGCGCCACGCAGAATCTGGCCGCAGAAGTGGCCAGCGCGGACATCCTGGTGGTGGGCGTGGGCATCCCCAACTTCGTCAAGGGCGAATGGGTCAAGCCGGGCGCGGTGGTGATCGATGTCGGCATCAACCGTCTGGACACCGGCAAACTGTGCGGCGACGTGGAGTTTGACGCCGCGCGCGAGCGCGCCGGCTTCATTACGCCGGTGCCGGGCGGCGTGGGGCCGATGACCATCGCCACCCTCTTGCAGAATACGCTGGATTCCGCCAATCTGAATGCCTGAGCCTTATCCGCCGCCCATGCGGCGGTTCTGAGCATGCTCGCCACAGCGGCCGGTGCAGCCGGGCTGTGGCGATTTTGTTTTTCGCCGCCAAGCTGGCGCGAGAGTTGCAGACAGCCGCGCGCGGCTGTTTTAGTATTACGTAAAACTAATTTACAGATTGATCACGGGTTTACTGAATGAGTCACGAGAAACACTCGGCCACGCTGCTGATCAGCGCGCCGGACAAAAAGGGCCTGGTTGCGGCCATCGCCAATTTCCTGATGACCTATAACGCCAACATCATGCACGCGGACCAGCATCAGGATACCAGCGAAAACCTGTTCCTGATGCGGGTGCAGTGGGATCTGGACGGCTTCACCCTGCCGATGGACAGTTTCGCCGCGGCGTTCCAGCCCATCGCCGACGAGCATGGCATGAATTGGAAGGTGTCGCTGTCGGCCCGCAAGCCGCGCATGGCCATCTTCGTGTCGCAGTATGAGCATTGTCTGGTGGACCTGATGCACCGCTGGCGCATCGGCGAGCTGGATTGCGATATTCCGCTGGTCATTTCCAATCACGAAACCTGCCGCCGCCTGGTGGAGTTCAACGGCATTCCGTTCCACGTGATCAAGGTGACCAAGGACAACAAGGCGGAGGCCGAGGCCGAGCAGTTCCGCCTGCTGGAAGAGGCCGGCGTCGATTTCATCGTGCTGGCGCGCTATATGCAGATCCTGTCCGGCGAATTCGTCACTCGCTACCCGGACCGCGTCATCAACATCCATCACAGCTTCCTGCCGGCCTTTGATGGCGCCAAGCCTTACCATCGCGCCTTCGCCCGCGGCGTCAAGCTGATCGGCGCCACCAGCCACTATGTGACCGAGGATCTGGACGAAGGCCCGATCATCGAGCAGGAAGTGACCCGCATCTCGCACCGCGACACGGTGGAGGACCTGGTGGAGAAGGGCCGCGATCTGGAAAAAGTGGTGCTGTCGCGCGCCGTGCGCTGGCATCTGGACAATCGCGTGCTGTCCTACAGCAACAAGACCGTGGTTTTCGATTGAGCCGGCCATGCGCGTGCTGATCGATGATTTGTTCGACCTGTTGCGCTTGCGGGTGAAGCCGCTGGCCGCCTATCAGTATCCGTGGTGGCAGCCGGCGCTGCTGCTGACGCTGCTGGGGGTGATCGCCAGCGGCGATACCACGGAGCTGGGCGGCAATGTCGCCGGCCGCATCGGCTTCATGGTGGCGTTCACCTGGCTGGAGACGGTGTTCTTCACCCGCTTCATCGGCTTCTGGCTCCGGCTGGGCAAGGCCGAGCTGGCGGGGTCGCTGTTTGGCCTGGTGGTGGTGGCCAGCGGCCTGCAATTCATCGAGCCGTTGACCAGCTGGCTGCCGGACGATGTGGCGGCCGGCGCCGACATGCTATTGTCGCTGCTGGGCATGGTGGTGCTGGTGAATGCCTTGTCACAAGTGTCGGGGGTGTCCAAGCTGCGGGTGCTGGCGGGCGTGGTGCTGTTCGCGCCGCTGGCCCTGGTGCTGCTGGCGGCGACGCTGTCCTTGGCCAATACCGCTGGCTGGGTGGATCTGCCGGCCGACATGGTGGCGATGATGCAGGAGAAGGGCGCCGCGAGCTCCGGCGCGGCGGCGATAGCCAAGTAAGCCGCGGCGGGCAGGCAAGAAAAAAGGACACGCTCAAGCGTGTCCTTTTTGTTTTCCCGATGGCTTTAATCCACCTTGGCGATGTAACGCGCCAAGCCCAGCATGGCGCGCAAGGCCTGGCCTTTGGCGGTTTCCTCGTTGCGCAGACGGGCGTAGCGGCGCAGGATGGCGCGGCCTTCGACGAACAGATCCATATCGGTGTCCGGCGATGATACCAAGGCGATGCGTTCGATCTCGTTCTGCGGTTTGGGTTGGCCCTGCGCGATGCACAGGTAGACCTTGTGCGCATTGAACGGGGTGATGTGGTCGAACAGGTAAAGCATCGAGTTGATGCGCAGCCCGGTTTCCTCGCGTACTTCGCGGATCAGCGCCTGCGAGCGAAGCTCGCCTCGGTTGGCTTTGCCGCCCGGCAAGTTGTAGCGGCCGCCGCGGCTGGCGGTGACGAGCACGCCGTCGGGGAGTTCGATGATGGCGGTAGCGCGCCTGGCCAAATCATCGGGCAGGCGGTCATTTTTACGATCTTCCAATACACTCATTCTTCCGAAAATATTGATGTACGAGGTCTGTCGCCTCCTGTGTGAGATCAGTGATTCCAAGAAAACCGCCGGTTGTGCTCCACGCGCGTAGAGCAGGGCCGGCGGCTGCCATGAAGGCTTTAGCCCGGAGGAAACCGGGTTTCAATAAGTAGAATTACTGTCTATTGCAATTCTATAGGATTGACGACGTAAGTCCAGCGCTTTACAGCGCTTTTGCCAGCAGGCCGCCGATGCCGACCAGCAGGCAGTAGAAGCCGAAGGGCCGCAGCGACTCTATCTCGGTCTTCTTGAAGTAGCGCATCAGGAACCAGGTGCTGGCATAGGCGCACAGGCCGGCTACCGCGCCGCAGGCCAGCAGCAGGCCCCATTCGGCAGAACCGTGGCCCTTGTGCGCCAGCTTGGGGATTTCCAGGATGCCGGCCGCGGTAATGATGGGGGTGGCCAGCAGGAAGGAGAAACGGGCGGACGAGGCGTAGTCCAGGCCGTGGGCCAGGCCGGTCACCAGGGTGGCCCCGGAGCGGGAGAAGCCAGGCAGCAGCGCCAGCGCCTGGCCGGCGCCGATCTTGATCGCGCCGGCAACGCTCAGTTTGGATAGGTCGTGCGAGGCGGTTTTCTTTTTCAGCCGGTCGCCCAGCAGCAGCAGCAGGCCGTTCAGGGCCAGGAAGATCAGCACGGCGGTGGTGCTGGTGAACAGCGCGCGCAGCTGTTTTTCCAGCAAGAGGCCCAGCAGGCCGGCGGGGATGGTGCCGGCGATCACAAGCCACATCAGGCGCGCTTCAGGATTGCTGGCGCGGCCGCCCGCCCTGAGCCAGCCGCCGATGAGTTCTATCCAGTCGCGGCGGAAGTAGATCAGCAGCGCGGCGGCGGTGCCCAAGTGCAGCATCACCATGAATGGCAGGAAGTCCGGACTGGTGCGGTTGATCGACCAGTGCAGCCAGTCCGGGATCAGGACGCCGTGCCCCAGGCTGCTGACGGGAAACAGTTCGCTGACGCCCTGGATCACGGCAAACAGCAAGGCTTCGATTGGATTCATGGATTACCCCTTGGAAATGGACTGCGGCTGCCGGCGCGTGAACAGTGGCCGGCTCGCCTGGTGACGGTCAGTCTATGCTAAACGCGGCGGCGTGGCCGCAGGTTTACCCGGCTTTCAATGCTTGTGCCTGGGGTGCGGGTCCGATTCCTGTTCTTCCTGTTCCAGCTGGCGGCGGATGCCGGCGAAGAAGTCATGGATGCCGTGCACGGAGGGCGAGATGGCGGCCAGCAGTTCGGCGCGGACCTCGCTGGAAATGCCGTCCACGAACGGGCGCATGTCCGCATCCGGGTGGCGTTCAAAACCCAGGGCCATGATGGGTTCCAGGAGCGGCGCGCTGTCCGGGGAATCGAACAGCATGCCCCAGTCTTCGTTCAGCAATTCCATGCCGGCGACAAAGCCTTCGCACCAGTCGTTGCCGCGGACTTCGCCATCGGCGCCGGCATCCAGCCAGGGCTGGAATTCGCCGCCGTTCAGCGCCTCGGCGATGTCCTGCCAGTGGCCGCGCAGAAGCGTCACGAACTGTTCCAGCGTTTTTTCGCTGGGAAAGGCCGATTCGTCGTCGAAGGCGTCGCCCAGGATCAGCGGCAGGCATTCCGCCGGGCGGATGGCTTCCGGGCCGGCCAGCAGCGCGGCGAAGAAGCCGTCCAGCTGTTCCAGATTCATGCACCCCTGGTCGACGAAGCGGGACAGGGTGGCGGACAGGCGTTGATAGTCTTGCTCGCTGAGCGCTTGATGCGGCATGGCGGACTTTCCTAGTGGATCAGGCTGCCATTATGCGGCAGGGGAGGACAAAACAAAACCGCCCGCAAGAGCGGGCGGCGGGATGTTCGGGACAGGCTGGCGGTTTGGCTCAGGAGGCCAGCACCAGGCCGGCGATCAGCGCGGACAGGATGCTCACCAGCGAGGAGCCGTAGACCAGCTTCAGGCCGAAACGGGACACCATATTGCCGCGTTCCTCGTTCAGGCCCTTCACCGCGCCGGCGATGATGCCGATGGAGCTGAAGTTGGCGAAGGACACCAGGAAAATGGACAGCACGCCGCGGGTGTAGTCGGACAGGTGGGCGGCCTGGTTCTTCAGCTCCAGCATGGCGACGAACTCGTTGGTCACCAGCTTGGTCGCCATGATGCTGCTGGCGGTCAGCGTTTCGTGCGTCGGCACGCCCATCAGCCAGGCGAACGGCCAGAACACATAACCCAGCATGGTCTGGAAGTTGATGCCGAAGATCGAGGTGAAGATGAAGTTGACGCAGGAGATCAGCGCGATGAAGCCGACCAGCATGGCGGCCACGATCACGGCGATCTTGAAGCCGGTCAGGATGTATTCGCCCAGCATTTCGAAGAAGGACACGCGGTGGGCGTCGCTGCTGATCAGCTCGTCATCGCCGAGGGCGGTGTCGTAGGGGTTGATCAGCGACAGCACGACGAAGGTGCTGAACAGATTCAGCACCAGCGCGGTCACCACGAAGCGCGGCTCTATCATCTGCATGTAGGAGCCGACGATGGACATGGACACGGTGGACATGGCGGTGGCGGCCAGCGTGTACATGCGCTTTTCGTCAAAGGTATGGATGATGTTCTTGTAGGCGATGAAGTTCTCGGACTGGCCCACCATCATCGAGCTGATGGCGTTGAACGATTCGATCTTGCCCATGCCGCTGACCTTGGACAGCACGAAGCCGACGGCGCGGATCACCACCGGCAGAACGCGGATGTGCTGCAGGATGCCGATCAATACCGAAATGAACACGATAGGCATCAGCACCATCAGGAAGAAGCTGAACTCACCCTTGTTCAGGATGCCGCCGAAGGCGAAGTTGGTGCCTTCGCCGGCAAATTCCATCAATTTGGTGAAAACGCCGGAAATGCTGCCGACGATGGCCAGGCCATAGGTCGTGTTGAGCAGGAAGAAGGCCAAGGCGATCTCGACAACCAGCAGCTGCAGGACGGAGCGGATCTTGATGTTCTTCCGGTCGCGGGCGACCAGTTGCGTCAGGGCCAGCACCACAAGGAGGCCGATCAGAAATTGAACGATATGCATGATAAGTGTCGCTTTAGGGTTTCCCGTTGCCGGGGGCGAGTTACGAGCAAGGCATGGGTCCGGCTAAAAGCGCGCCGGCGGATGCCCATTCTTATTGGCGGTGCGGGTCGGCTTCGCAAAGCCGGGGTAGCGCCACGCCTTGCCGCCATGACCGATGGGTGGCGGTTTCGGTGTGTGCACAATGCGCTGAAGTCGCGATAAAAACTTTTCTTTAGATCAAACAATCTGTCTTTATGTGAAGAGAATTTAGCCCGGTTTGACTCAAAGGTCAAAACCGGGCTTGTCATTACGCTTCAGACGGATGGGATTCGCTCTCGCGGCGAGCCTTTTCTGCGAAGTAATGCGCGCGGCGGGCTTCCTTGGCGGCGGCCTTCTCGGCCATTTCCTGAGCCTTGCGCGCCTTTTCGGCGTCTTCCTCGGCCTGGCGCGCGGCGCGGGCGGCCTCGCGTTCCGCGGCTTCGGCAGCCTCAATCGCCTCGACTTCCTTGCGCGTCTTGCACGGGCTGGTTTTTTCGAACCAGGCCACGGATTCGACGTGCGCGGTGTGCGGGAACATATTGATGATGCCGGCGGCCTTCAGCGTGTAGCCCTTGGTGTGCACCAGCACGCCGGCGTCGCGCGCCAGAGTGGCCGGGTTACAGGACACATAAACGATGCGCTTGGGCGCGGTTTCTTCGGTGATGGCCTTGAGCAGCTGCACGGCGCCGTCGCGCGGCGGGTCCACCAGCATCTTGTCGAAATGGCCCAGCGCCGCGAACGATTCCTCGGTCACTTCGAACAGGTTGGCCATCTCGTAGCTGACGCGATCCTGCAGTTGATTGTGGGTGGCGTTTTCCACCGCGCGCTTGACCAGCGCCTGGCTGCCTTCCATGCCGTGGACAATGGCGCCGGAGCGGGCGATGGGCAGCGTGAAGTTGCCGATGCCGCAGAACATGTCGGCGATGCGCTCGCCCGGCTGCGGGTCCAGGAACTTCAGCGCGCGCGCCACCATCACCGCGTTGATCTGCGGGTTCACCTGGGTGAATTCGGTGGGGTAGTACGGCATCTCCACCGCGTATTCCGGCATGCTGTAAGTCAGCTTGGGCGCATCCAGCGGGTAGATCGGGTAGCAGGTGTCCGGGCCCTTGGGCTGCAGCCAGATCTGCAGCGGGCGTTCCGCCGAGCCGTGCTCGTCGGAGAAGGCCTTCAGGATGGCGAAGTCGGCATCGGTGATGTCGTCCATATTGCGGAACACCAGGATGTCCAGCTTGTCGCCAACGGCCACTTCCACCTGTGGCATGCGCTGCTTGATCGACAGCGTGGCGATCATTTCGCGCAGCGGCATGATCAGGTCGGAGATGTGCTTGGGCAGGATGTGGCACTCGCGCATTTCGGCAATGTAGCTGGAGCTTTTCTCGTGGAAGCCCACCAGCACGCCGCCCTTCTTGGCCACCATGCGGGCGGACAGTCGGGCGCGATGACGGTAGTGCCAGGCCGGTCCGGCAATGGGGGTGAGAATGCGTTCGGACTTGACCTTGCCGATGCGCTTGAGATTGTCTTCCAGCACGCGCTGCTTGATCGCCACCTGGGCGCTGAACTCTACGTGCTGCATCGAGCAGCCGCCGCATACGCCGTAATGCGGACAGCGCGGATCGGCGCGCATGAAGCTTTCCTTCAATACCGCGCTGGTATTGGCGTTTTCGTAGCTCGGCTTCTTGCGGTAGCTGCTGTAGATAACCTTTTCGTAAGGCAGCGCGCCATCGATGAAGATGGTTTTGCCGTCAACGTGGGAGACCCCCCGGCCTTCGTGATCCAGCGACTCGACCAGGGCAATCGTCTGTGGGTGCGTCATCGTCTTGCTTGCAAAATCAAACGGTAAGGCGCGGATTTTCTCAAAAATCGGCAATCCGTGCTGGTTTTTTTACAAACGCGTTGCGCAAACGCTTTCTGTTAGAATCTGCGGAATGATTCAAAGCAATGGAATGAGCAGTATGTGCAAGTGGTTGACGCTGCTGGCGCTGGGTTGTTTGTCGGCGTTTCCGGCCGCTGCGGCGGCGGTGATGCCCGAGCCGGATGTTCAGATCAATCCGGCCGGCCGGCACCTGGTGCTGAATCTGCCGCAGGCGCGGCTGTTCCTGTACCAGGATGGCAAACTGGAGCGGATTTTCCCGGTGGCCGTCGGCAAGATGTTGACGCAAACGCCCATCGGCAGTTTCGACATCACCGGTATTTATCGCGACCCCAGCTGGCATGTGCCCAAGTCCATCCAGGACGAGATGAAGCGCAACGGCAAGCCGGTTCAGACCGTAGTGCCGCCGGGGCCGGACAATCCGCTCGGCCCGGTATTCGTCCGCTTCGGCGAGAGCAAGCTGGGCTTGGGTTTTCACGGCACCAATGCGCCGGCCTCGGTGCCCGGTTTCCGCAGCCATGGCTGTGTGCGCATGAAGAACGATGACGCGCTTTCGCTGGCCAATACCGTCAGCCGCGGCGATGCCGTCACCGTGGCCTACCAGACCATTCTGCTGAACGAGGACGAAACCGGCCAGCTGTGGCTCACCGTCTACCGCAATCACTACAAGCAGGACGACCCGTCGATGCCGTATCTGGCGGATACCTTGCTGGCCTGGCAGCATCAGCATCAGATCGCCTTGTACGGCCAGCGGGTGGACGAGGCGCTGAAGCAGCGCAGCGGCAAGCCGGTCTGCATCAGTTGCAAGAGCGCCAAGGCGCAGATCAGCGGCAAGCTGACGGCGCTGCCCTGGTTGTCCCGGATGAGCCTGCCGCAGCCCTTGCCGGCCACCGACGGGCCGGCCTCGCATGAATCCGGCGCGCCGATCAGCCAGCGCGGACATGCCGCCGCCAAGGCGGGGTAAGAGGTAAGATTGTCCATGAAGGGGCCGCTGTTGCGGCCCTTTTCAATTTCAAAGCGCGGCGGCCCTCAGCGCCTGGCCGATGTCTGCCAGGATATCGTCGATATGCTCGATGCCGATGGACAGCCGCACCAGCTCCGGCCGCACGCCGGCCTGCAATTGCTCCTCCGGCGACAGCTGGCGGTGGGTGGTGGTGGCCGGGTGGCAGGCCAGCGACTTGGCGTCGCCGATATTCACCAGCCGCGTCACCAGCTGCAGCGCGTCGATGAAGCGGCCGCCGGCTTCCGCGCCGCCACGGATGCCGAAGGACAGGATGCCGGAGGCGCGGCCGCCCAGGTAGCGGTCCACCAGCGGCTTGCTCGGGCTGTTCGGCAGGCCGGCGTACTCCACCCACTCCACCGCCGCGTTTTCCTGCAGGAAGGTGGCCACTTTCAACGCGTTTTCGGTAATGCGGTCCATGCGCAGGGCCAGGGTTTCGATGCCTTGCAGGATCAGGAAAGCGTTGAACGGCGAGATCGCCGCGCCGGTGTTGCGCAGCGGCACCACGCGGGCGCGGGCGATGTAGGCTGCCGGCCCCAGCGCCTCCACGTAATTGACGCCGTGGTAGCTGACGTCGGGGGTATTGAGGCGGACAAAGCGCTGGGCGTGCTGGCCCCAGGGGAATTTGCCGGAATCGACGATGATGCCGCCTATGCTGTTGCCGTGGCCGCCCAGATATTTGGTCAGGCTGTGCACCACGATGTCGGCGCCGTGTTCGAACGGCCGGCACAGATACGGCGAGGGCACGGTGTTGTCGACGATCAGCGGCAGGCCGTGGCGGTGGGCCTCGGCGGCGAAAGCGGCGAAGTCCACCACATTACCCAGCGGATTGCCGATGGATTCGCAGAACACCGCCTTGGTGCGCGCATCCACCAGGCCGGCGATGGCGGCCGGGTCCTGGTAATCGACGAAGCGCACCTCGATGCCGAACTGCGGGAAGGTATGGGCGAACAGATTGTAAGTGCCGCCATACAGCGTGCGGGTGGCGATGATGTTGTCGCCGGCCTCGGCGATGGTCTGGATGGCGTAGGTGATGGCGGCCATGCCGGAAGCCACCGCCAGCGCGCCGATGCCGCCCTCCAGCGCCGCCACTCGCTTTTCCAGCACGTCGGTGGTGGGGTTCATGATGCGGGTGTAGATATTGCCCTGCACCTTGAGGTCGAACAGGTCCGCCCCATGCTGGGTGCTGTCGAAAGCGTAGCTGGTGGTCTGGTACAGCGGCACGGCTACTGCCTTGGTTGTCGGGTCCGGGCTGTAGCCGGCGTGGACAGCAAGCGTTTCCAGCTTCATGGGGCACTCCTCCGCTTAGTCAATATCAATGGCGATCCGCTCGAACTTATCCGCAAAGTATTTCAAACGCAAAGAAATAAAAGGCAGGTTCCATATCGCATTTTTTAATATGGGAAATGGAGCCATCCGGGTTGGCAAGAATCGGGTCGTCGCCGTTGCCGTCCTCCGTCACTTTGCGGGTGTGGTTCACTCAATTAGGAGCAGAGCATGGAAGCATTGGCGGGCAAGCTTGCCCTGGTGACGGGCGCCAGCTCCGGCATAGGCCGCGAGACGGCCAAGTTATTTGCGCAAAACGGCGCAGCCCTGGTTTTGGTGGCGCGACGGCGGCAGGCTTTGGATGCGCTGTCGCGGCGCGGCGGGGGTTCGCTGATTTTTGTCTCCAGCTTTGTGGGCTATAGCGCGGGGCTGCCGAATATGACGGCGTACGTGGCCAGTAAAGCCGGCTTGATCGGCTTGACCCAGGCGCTGGCCAGCGAGTTCGGCGGCCAGGGCATCCGGGTGAATGCCTTGCTGCCGGGCGGCACCGATACGCCGATGGGACGAGAGGCGGCCAATAGCGTCGAGGCCCGGGCCTGGGTGGAAGGCTTGCATGCGCTCAAGCGGCTGGCGCGGCCGGAGGAGATTGCGCTGTCGGCGCTGTACCAGGCTTCCGACGCCTCCAGTTTCACCACGGGCACGGCGCTGCTGGCGGATGGCGGCGTGTCGATCAGCCGTAGTTGAGGCCGCATCAGCCGGCCAATTCTCCTGCCAATTCGCCCACCCGCGCCAGCGCCCGTTGGTAGGCCTCATTCCACGGATAGCAGCAGGACAGGCGCAGGCAGTTGCGGTAGCGGCCCTTGGCCGAGTACATCGCCCCCGGCACCACGGTGATGCGTTCGGCCAGCGCGGCGCGGAACAGCTGCATGGTGTCGGCGTGGCTGGGCAGCTCCACCCACAGCAGGCAGCCGCCGGAGGGCAGCGTGGCGCGGGTGCCGGCCGGGAAGTGCTGGGCCACCGCGCCGCGCAGCTTTTCCATCTGGCTCATGAAATGGCGGCGGATCAGCCGCAGGTGGTGATCGTAGCCGCCGCTTTCCAGATATTCGGCCAGCGTTTCCTCCAACAGCGCCGGCTGGCCCAGGCTGCTGGAGAATTTCAGCCGCCTCACCTCGCTGAGGAAGCGGCCGGGCGCGATCCAGCCGATGCGGAAGCCCGGCGCCAGCGTTTTGCTGTAGCTGGCGCACAAGAGCACCCAGCCGTCGCGGTCGTAGGCCTTGACTGCGTCTGGGGTGGTGGCGCCGTAAAACAAGTCGGCGTGCGGCACGTCCTCGATCAGCGGCACCTGGTAATCGTTGACCAGCTGCGCCAGCCGCTGCTTGGCTTCCGGCGGCATGGTGCTGCCCAACGGGTTGTGTACGGTGGGCATGGCCACGACGGCATTGAGCCGCTTTTCCGACAGCAGCAGCTCCAGCGCGTCCAGCGCCAGCCCGCTGGTGGGGTGGGTGGGAATTTCGATCACGGAGAGGCCCAGGTCTTTCAGCATGGGCAGTAGGGCGAAGTAGGTGGGCGATTCCACCCCTACCGTATCGCCGGGTTTGCAGGTGGCCCTGAGCGCCAATTGCAGCGCTTCGGTGCAGCCGTTGCTGATCACCAGATCGTCGGCCGCCAGCACGCAGCCCCAGCTGACTGCGCGTTGGGCGATCTGCCGCCGCAGCCGTTCCGAGCCGGGCGGGAACGGGTAGTCGGTGGTCAGCTCCGGTTGCTGGCGCAGCAGGCGGCCCATGATGTGCTTGAAGCGGGTGGTGGGGTAGAAGTCGCTGCCGCGCGGGCTGGCCAGCGACAGATCGATGAAATCCGCCTGGTTCTGCGCGCCCATCACCGCCTCGATCTGATCCACCACCTCGCCGGTGTGGTGGGCGGCGCTTTGGCGGCGCATGCGCGGCAGGGGCAGGGTGGCGGCCGATTTGACGTAGAAGCCGGACTGCGGACGCGCCTCGATCAAGCCGCGATCCTCCAGCGTGCGGTAGGTCTGCAGGATGGTGGACGGGCTGACCTTGTGCATGGCGCAAGCCTTGCGCACCGAGGGCAGCCGTTCGCCCGGCCGTACCGTGCCGTTCTGGATCAGCGTGATCCATTCGTTGACCAGCTGCTGATATAGCGGCTCTTGGCTCATGTGTTGCTCCCCTGCAAATCCGAACAGTACAGTTTCGAACGAAATTGACCATAACAGTTGCGCAACTGTACAACTGTTATGGTCTCAATTCTATTTTTCTGAATCTGTATTTGTCCAGCCGCAAGGCATATGATGGCGGCCTTGAGTCGGGGGACTGCCCCGAGGATGCCGGCGCCTTGCCGGACGCGGTTTCAGGAGTCGTCATGAATCTGGTTGCGCTTGTCACTTATCTTCTGGTGATGTCCATCACCCCAGGCCCCAACAATCTGGTGCTGGCCTCGTCCGGCGTGAATTTCGGTTTCTCCCGCACGCTGCCGTCGCTGCTGGGCATGACGCTGGGCCTGTCGCTGCAGATCGGCATTCTGACGGTGTTTCTGGGCGAGGTGATGGCGACCATGGCGTCGCTGCAGCTGTACCTGGCATTGGCCGGCTGCGGCTATCTCTTGTGGCTGTCCTGGGGCATGGCGCGCTCCGGCAGCGCCAAGCGCGTGGAAGCCGGCGCGCGGCCCATGGGCTTCTGGGGCGGCATGCTGTTCAACTGGCTGAACCCCAAGGTCTGGCTGATGGGCTTCAATATGGTGATGGTGTTCCTGCCGGCGCAGATGAATCCGTGGCACGCCGCCGCGCTGTTTGTGCTGATCACCTTCCTCACCAGCCTGCCGTGCATCGCGGTATGGGCCGGTTCCGGCGTGGCCATTCGCCGCTTTCTGGATTCCCCGGGCCGTCTGCGCCTGTTCAACTGCGCCATGGCGGCGCTCTTGGCGTTGACGGCCTTGTGGCTGCTGTCGGAAATGCTGCCGGCTAAGCCGCTGCCCAACATGATCTGACGTCGAGAAAGCCCGTGCGTTTGCGGGCTTTTTTGTTGGCGGCGTACAATAGCCGTCTTTCAGTGTTTTCGTAGAGTCCAACCCATCATGATCCGTACCCGTTTCGCTCCCAGCCCCACCGGTTACCTGCACATCGGCGGCGTTCGCACCGCGCTGTTCTCCTGGGCCTTTGCCCGCAAGAATAACGGCGTGTTCGTGCTGCGCATCGAAGATACCGACCTGGAGCGCTCCACGCCGGAATCGGTTAAGGCCATTCTGGACGGCATGCACTGGGTGGGTTTGGACTACGACGAGGGTCCGTTCTATCAGACGCACAGTTTCGACCGTTACAAGGAAGTGATCCAGCAGCTGCTGGCCTCCGGCCATGCCTACCATTGCTACTGCAGCAAGGAAGAGCTGGAAGCGATGCGCGCCGATCAAGAGGCGCGCGGCGAAAAGCCGCGCTACGACCGCCGCTGGCGTCCGGAAGCCGGCAAGACCCTGCCGGCCATCCCGGAGGGCGTGCAGCCGGTGGTGCGCTTCAAGACGCCGCTCTCCGGCGTGGTGGCCTGGGACGACGCGGTCAAGGGCCGCATCGAGATTTCCAATGAAGAACTGGACGATCTGATCATCGCCCGCCCGGACGGCAGCCCCACCTACAACTTCTGCGTGGTGGTGGACGACTGGGACATGCAGATCACCCACGTGATCCGCGGCGACGACCACGTCAACAATACCCCGCGCCAGATCAACATCCTGAAGGCGCTGAACGCGCCGCTGCCGGTGTACGGCCACCTGCCGATGATCCTGAATGAAGACGGCCAGAAGATGTCCAAGCGCCGCGACGCGGTCAGCGTGGTGGACTACGCCGACAAGGGCATCCTGCCGGAAGCGCTGCTGAACTATCTGGCGCGCCTGGGCTGGGGCCACGGCGACGACGAATTCTTCACCATGGAGCAGTTTGTCGAGTGGTTCACGCTGGAAGCGGTGAGCCCGTCCGCCAGCCGCTTCAACCATGAAAAATTCATGTGGCTGAACGCCCAGCACATCAAGGCCGCCGACAACGCTCGCCTGGCGGAGCTGATCGCCCCGCGTCTGGCCGCCGCCGGCATCGAAGCCGCGAATGGCCCGGCGTTGACCGAGGTGATCGCGCTGGTGAAGGATCGCGTGCAGGATCTGAACGCCTTGGCCGTGGAGGCCGATTACTTCTACCGGAAGCGTGAGCCGGCCGCCGCCGATGTGGAGAAACATCTGGCGGGCGACGCCGTTGCGCGCATGGGCCGCTTCGCCGACAAGCTGGAAGGTTTGGAAAGCTGGACCGCCGAGTCCATCCACGAGCTGTTCAAGCCGTTCTGCGCCGAAGAGGGCATCAAGATGGGCCAGTTAGGCATGCCGCTGCGCGTGCTGGTGTGCGGCACCACGCAAACGCCGTCGGTGGACGCCGTGCTGGCCTTGATCAGCAAGGAAGAAGTGCTGCGCCGCATCCGCGGCTGATCCGGCCTTTCAGCCTGAAGCACAATGCCCCGCCTTGCGCGGGGCGTTTTGTTTGTGTGGGCTGTGCGCTAGCGCCGCAGCCACTGCCAGCTGGCGATGCCGGCCATGGTCATCAGCAGCGAGCCGCTGACGTGGAATGCGATGGCGGTCAGCGCCGGCAGCAATTGCCCCTGGCGCAGCAGGTCCACCACCTCAGCGGAAAAGGTGGAAAACGTGGTCAGGCCGCCGCAAAAGCCGGTGATGATCAACAGCCGCCATAGCGGCGACAGGCCCGGCAGGTCGGCGAACACCGCCACGGCCACGCCGATGATGTAGCCGCCTATCAGGTTGGCGGCCAGCGTGCCCGGCGGCAGCGCCGGGAACAGGCTGTTGAGGCGCAGGCCCAGCAGCCAGCGCAGCAAGGCGCCGGCGGCGGCGCCGATGGCGATGGCCAGTATCGATTTCCACATGGTCGGGACGCTTGAAGCGGCAAACAGTTTTCATTCTGCATGGCGGCGTCCCGCGCGTACAGCCCCGCGGCCTCACAGGATTTCGGCGATGGCGCGGGCGGCGCGCTTAGCGTCCAGGAAAATCAGCCCGAGCTTCGCCTCTTTGCGCGCGATCACCGCCAACACCGCGTCGCGGCTGGCATGGCTCATCAAGATGTAGCCGTTGTCCCCTTTGACCATCACCTGCTCCAGCTCGCCGCGCGACAGCTCGCGCGCGGTGCGCTCGCCCAGCGACAGCATGGCGGCAGCCATTGCGCCGACGCGATCTTCGTCCACGTCCTGCGGCAAGAGCGCCGCCATGGTCAGGCCGTCGGCTGAGATGATGGCCGAGGCCTCAATGTCGGCGGAGGCGCCGTTCAGGTCCTTCAAGATCGATTTGAGCATTTGTTCGCGCATGGTTTTCTCCGGGGCTAGGCGTAGCGGCGGGCCAGCAGCTCCACCAGCGTGACGAAATGCTGGTCTTGCAGGCGCGGCATGCCGCCGATGATCAGGACAAACGATTGCTGGCCGATGTACAGCGGGTAGAAGGCCAGCTCGCTGGCGCCGGCCGGATTGGCCACCGCCCAGGCCGAGCTGCCCAGGTTCAGATGTTGTTGCAGCAGCAGGGCGTGGCGGCGGCCCAGGCTGATGATGTCGCCGGCCAGCGCGGCCACTTCCTCTGCCGTTTCGTGATGGAAGCCGGCGGCGGCGTAATACAGGCCGTTGTCGTCGGCCAGCATGGCGCGGCCGCTGTCGGACAGCGCGGTCAGCACCGGCGGCAGCTGGCTTTCCAGATTGCTGCCCAGCGTGGGGCGCGGCGTTTCCGTGCCGTGGACGAAATCCAGCCGCTGCAGCCGGTACAGCGTATCCAGCGCGGCTTCGCCATCGCCGTCGCACCATTCGGCCAGCAGTTCTTCCGTCAGCGGCACGCTGTGGCCCAGGCGCAGAATCTGCGACAGCAGGCGGCGGGCGAGGGTTTTCTCCTGGCTGGCCACCGCGAAGTACGCGCCGGCGGGGGTGGCCATCGGGTAGAGCCTGTCTTTCAGTTTCAAAATGCCGTCCATCTCATGCCTCCAGGCCCGGGTCCAGCGAATACAGCAGCGCCAGCACCAGCTGCTTGACGTCCTCGCGGCGGCGGCAATCCACCTCGAACACTGGCGGCCGCATGCCGAAGCGGGCCAGCAGCAGCGCGTAGGATTCGACGTCCGGCTCGCGCTTGAGGTCGGTCTTGCTGATGCCTATCACCAGCGGCGCCTGGCGCAATAGCGGCTGGAACGCTTTCAGGAAAAACTGCAAGTCCTTGACCGGATTGGGGCGGGTGTTGTCCAGCAGCAGCACCAGGCCGATGCCGCCGCGGCTGACGATCTCCCACATGAAGTCGAAGCGCTCCTGGCCGGGCGTGCCGTACAGGTGCACCTTGCAGTCCTGGTCCAGCCGCAACAGGCCGTAATCCAGGGCGACGGTGGTTTCCCCCTTGCGTTGCAGCGTCATGTCGGAAGCCGCCGCGTCGGTGCGCACCGGTTCGATGTCGCTGATCGCGGCGATGGCGGTGGTTTTGCCGGCGCCTACCGGTCCGGCGAAGATGATCTTGTTGTCTGGGCTTGGCATGGCGTGAGAGTCCTGATGGCTTACAGGCCGGTAATCTTGCGCAGCAGCCGGGACAGCAGGCCGCGGCGCGAGGCGTCGGGCGCGGCTTCCGGCTGGGGAGGCTGGCCGCGCACGGGCGGGGAGGCGATGACGCCCAGCTTCCCTTCTTGTGGGATGTCCAGCGCGCCTATGCAGTGCGCCGCCGCGAGGAAGGCGAACAAGTCGGCCGGGGCGATGCGCAGCAAGCGCGCGATGACCCGCAGGTTGACCGTGCTCCGGCACAGCAGCGCGCTGACGCGCAGCGCGTCTGGAATCGGCGCCAGGCGGGTCAGATTGGGCCAGTGGCGCAGGCGCAGCGGGGTGTCAGCCTGGATCTGGCGGATCAGGCGGCCGCGCGCGCTCCAGATCGCCAGTTGCCACAATAGCGGCTTCAACGGGCAAACCGGGGCCTCGGCGGGCAGCGGGGCGCGGGGCAGCGGCGTCGGCTGGATGGCTGCGGCGTCGATCTGGCAAATCTCGCGCAGCCGCGCAGCGCCGCATAGCGGCCGCGCTTCGTTGCGGCTGCCCAGGATGGCGACGATGGGTTCGCCGTCGGCCAGGATCAGCGCGTCCTGGCGCTGGCGTTGCAGCAGGCAGGCTTGGCCCAACAGTCCGCTAGCGGGGTCAAAGCGTTCGATAACCGCTGGCCGCGCGGGCCGGGCGCTTGGCTTGGGCGGCGGCGCGGTGGGCGGCGACCAGGCCGTATCCGCAACGGGTTTTTCCTGTAGCTCGCGCAGCAGCGGGAAAAGCTGTTCGACGCGCAAGGGTTTTTTCAGGATGGCGGCCGGGGCGCGCTCCGGCGGGGCGGCGGAAACGATGGCGGCGGGCAGTTGGGGGTGCGCCTGGCGGAAGCGCTGCCACAGCGGCCAGCCTTCGCCGTCGATGTCCACCAGGGCAAGGTCGGGCTGGGCATCGGCGGCGTCGACGGCCAGCCGGTAACCGAGCGCCGCGTGCATGCGGAAAGCCAGCCGCAGCAACGCCAGCTTGCGCTCGTCCATGCCGGCTGTCAGCACGGTCACCGGCGCGGAAACGGGACGGAGCAGGCTGCAGGCGTCAAGCGGCAAGTCCACGATGCCGCCGCTCCTGCATGGCCTGGACGAAGGCGCTCAAGGTCAAAGTGATTTCGCCGGGCGGTTGCCGGCCATCGTCCTTCAGCCGGCGCAGCAGCCAGGTGAAGCGCGGCAGATCGTCCAGCCGTTCGTACAGCTGCAGCAGCGGCGGGTATAGCGCTGCGTCGTCGGGGCGGCACAGGATGGCCTGCTCCAGCACGCGTGTCGCTTGATCCACTTGGCCGTAGTCGAGATAGCGCTCGGCCTCGCGCAGCGGGTCAGGGTTGTCATCGCCGCCTGGTCCGGCGCGCCGCTCCACCAGCTGCAGGCACGGTTTGGACGTGGGCGCCCTCAACGGGCTATAACCCGCCTGGCGGCCGATTCTTTCCAGCTCGGGGCGGTCGGGGTCGGTCGCCAGTTGTTTCAGCATCGGATGGCTGCCGATGATCAAGCCGGCATGCACCAACTGCTGCTTCAGACGGGCGCCGTAAGGCCCCAGCGCCAAGTGGAATTGCCACAACGTCCGGCAATAGCCGTCCAGGTCACGTTGCTGGTAGTGAACATACAAGGCGTCCAGCCGGTGCGACAGCGAGCCGGGCCGCAGCCGCAAAATGGTTTCCAGCACCGGCAGGGCGTGGCGGAAATCCTGGCTGGACAGCAGGATGCGCGCCTGGCGTTCGGCCGGCAGCAGGCTGGAGACGATGTCGCGCTCCATGGCGTCTAGCGACGCCAGCGGCCGGCATCCGTCCACCAGCGGCACCGGCGTCAGCGGCGCGCCCTGGCCGGTTGGGGCCGCCTCAGGTTCTGGTTCGGGCACGGCCAGGGCTTGCAGCGTGATTTCCTCGATGCCGTCGCCCAGCGCCGCGGCGATGTCCGCCATGCCGAGGCCGAGGCGCTGCTCTGCCAGCAGCCTCAGCTCAAGATTGTTGAAGTCGCGGCGCAGCCCTTGCAGCACGGCATCCTCCAGTTGCGCCCGGTCCAGCAAGGCTTGGTCGTGCATGCTGCGCAGCGTTTCGGCGTAGTCGTGGAAGTGGTCCAGCTGCAGGTACAGTTCGGCCAGGCGCTGCAAGTGTCGCCTGGAATGCCCTGCATAGTGTTCGACATAGCCGCGCAAAGCCTGGGCGGCGTTTTCCAGCTGGCCGAACTGAATGAAGACTTCCACCTCGGTCAGGGCATCGACGGCGCCCACTTCGTAGTCCGGCGCATTTTCCGTCTGGGCTAGGGGAGTCTGTTCGGGCATGCCGGCGTAGGGCGGAGCGGCATGCGTCGTCTGCATGGCGGCGTTTGCCGGCGAGATGCGGCGCAGACGGGGCAGCGACATCAACATGATGGCGATCGCGCTGGCCAGCGCCGCCAGTGCCAGCCAGCCGCTCCGGGCATGGGCGAACACCAGGTCGGTCCAGTACGCGGCGCTCATGGCAGCGGCTCATGTTTTTGCCGCAGCGCGTAGTCGTCGCTGCTGAGCAGGTCGGTGCCGCATTCCAGCCGCTCGAACCAGTCGAGGAAGCGCTTGACCATGACCTTGCCTTGGTACGAGCCGCCGTGCTGCGGCACCAGCCATTCGATGTCGAGCTGGCGCACCATTTCCACCCACAGCCGGCAAGCCTTGTTATTGCTCATGTAGCGGCGGTGGAATCCCTCCATATGGCTCTCGCGCAAGTGGCGCTCGAAGTCCTGCACCGGCAAGCCGGCTTCGCGGCCGTCCATCAGCGAGGCGCCGATATCGCCGGAAAACAGGATTTTGCTGAGCGGGTCGTAAATCTGGAAAAAGCCCACGGTGTGCAGGTAGTGCGCCGGCACGATGCGCAGTTCGCAGCCGCCCAGCTTCAGCAGCATGCCTTGCGGCGGAATGGCGATCAGCCGCCCTTCGGTGACGCCGCGCACGCAGAAGTGCGGCAGGAAGCGCACCCACTCTTCGGCGATGATGATCTTGGCGTCGGTGATCAGCAGCCAGCCGTTGGCGGAGGCGACAATGTCCGGATCCTGGTGCGAAGCGAAGATGTAGCGGGTATGGGACGGCAGGAAGTATTCGGCCATCTCCGCCAGCAGATGCTTGTAGGTGAGATTGCCGCCGGGGTCGAGCAGGATGCCTTCGCCCTGGTCGATGATGGCGAACTGATTGGCCTGGATGCCGTCGCCCTGCACCAGTTCGGTGAAGGCGACGCACTTGTGATTGCCGTCGTCGTAAAGCACCTGCGCCATGATGACCTCTGCCAGCGTAACGGGTTCCTCGCCTGGGGCGAGTGTGACGTTGGGATATTAGGCGGTCTTGACGGGGGCGGGCTTGATTGAAATCAATATGTCATAAATGGCGCAAGGCGAAAAAAAAGAGCCCCATGTGGGGCTCTGAATTGCACCTTCGCTCAGGTGATCGAAACGCGAGCCGCAATGCGGCTGGCCATTCGATCGCGTCCGGCTCGCTGGCTCCTTGGAGTTGGCGAACTGACGAGGCCATTATGCTGACGAGCGGGGTGGGGGAGTAGCATGATTGTTGATGGCTTATGTGACGGCATGTAATGAAAAAGGCATTTTCTTAACACTTTAGAAAACAATTTGTCTGGATTGTTCCAGTGCGGCGCCTGCCATCATTTTACGTTTATGATGTCGCTTTGCATGACAAGCAGGAGAGGCCGCTTTGACTACGCAGTTTCCGGTGATAGACCGCCGCGTCATCAGCATGCGCTGGGGAGACATGGATGCGGTGGGGCATTTGAACAATACCTATTATTTCCGCTATCTGGAGCAGGTGCGCATCGAGTGGCTGCAATCGCTCGGTTACGGCATCGAGCCGGATGCGATCGGCCCGGTGCTGGCCAGCACCAGCTGCACTTTCCGCAAGCAGCTGACCTACCCGGCCACGCTGGACATCACCATCGAGCTGGAAAAACTGGGGCGCAGCAGCTTGAAGCTGCGCCACCACTTCTACCGGCAGGATGATCCCGGCACGGTATACGCCAGCGCCGAGGTCATGCTGGTGTGGGTAGACTACAAGGCCGAAAAATCCGTGCCGATTCCGGACCCGATCCGCGAGGCCATCCTGCAGGCCGCGCCGCAAGCCTGAACTCAGCTTTCATCCAGCGCCAGCTTGCGGCGGATCAAGTCGCGCAACAGGAAGCGGCTGGGGTGCACGGCCTGCATCAGGTCCGCCGGCAGCGGCGCCGGTTCGTCTTCCAACAGCGCGGCCAGGATTTCGCCGGATAGCGGCGCAGTGATCATGCCGCGCGAGCCATGGGCGGCGTTGACATACAGTCCGGCGGTCCACGGACAGTCCGTTTCCGGCTGCAGCGTGGCGTCGCGCGCCAGTTCGCGGTAAGCGCGCACAAAATCGCGCCGGGTGACGACGGGGCCGATCAGCGGCAGGTAGTCCGGGCTGGTGCAGCGGAAGGCGGCGCGGCCGGCGATGGCTTGAGGCGGCTGGCCCAGCGCGGCATGCAAAGCCGGCGCCAGTTCGGCCAGCATCGCCAGGTTCTCCGCGTGCTCCTCTTCGCGCACGGTCAGGTCGTCCGTGTCGAACTTGAAAGTGGCGCCCAGGCAGTGGCGGCCTTGGCGCGCCGGCGAGATGTAGCCTTCGCCGCACAGCACGGTGCGCAGGGAGGCGCTGTCCTCGGTGGCGGCCACCTCGCTGACCTGGCCGCGTATCTTCTTTAAGGGCAGGTGGCTGGAGGGATCGAACTGGGCGGTTTCCGCCGCGGCGGCCAGCACCACGGCAGAGGCCGCGGCCAGCGGGCCTTCGGCGTCGCTGACGGTCCAGCAGCTCTCCGCGGGGTTGTGGCTCAGCTCCAGCGCGCTGCGGCCGATGCGGTGCGTGATATTGGGATGCGTTGCCAACTGGCGCACTAGCGCCGGCGGATGCACCCAGCCGCCCTGCGGGAAGAACAATCCGCCGCTGGGCAAGGGCATGCCCGCCAGTTCGCCTGCCTCGGCCTGGTCCAGCTTGCGCATGATCTCAAGCGGCAGGCCCAGCGCGGTCAGCGCCTGCTGTTTTTCCGATTCTTTGGCATCGTAAGCCAACTGCAGCACGCCGCAGGCCGCCCAGTCTTTGCCATCCTTGGGCAGCTGCGTGGTCAGGGTGCGCAGGCTGTAGGCGTAGCCGGACAGCACCAGTTGCGTCAGCGGCGTCATGTGCGGCGACAGTTTGGTGTACAGCACGCCTTGCGGATTGCCGGAGGCGGCGCCGGCCAGTCGCGGCAGCCGTTCGATCACGGTGACCTGCCAGCCGCGCACGGCCAGGCTGTGCGCGGTGGCCGCGCCGGCGATGCCGCCGCCGATGACAATGGCGCTGCGCTCGCGCCGGCGTTGCGGCGGCCGCGCATACCAAGGGGGCTGCCAGCCCGAGGTCGGCGGCTGGGCGATCCAGCCATGGCTGATGTGGCGTTTGCGGCCGTGGCCGGGGGCTTTTTTCACCTCGAAGCCGGCTTCTGCCAAGCCGCGACGCACTACGCCGGCGCTGGTGAAGGTGGCGAAGCTGGCGCCGGGCGCGGATAGCCGCGCCATCTGCCGGAACAGCTCCGGCTGCCACATGTCCGGGTTCTTGGCGGGGGCGAAACCGTCCAGAAACCAGGCGTCGATGCGGGCGTCAAGCCGAGGCAGCGCGTCCAGCGCGTCGCCCACCATCAGCGTCAGCGTGACGCGGCCACCGGCTAGCAGGAAGCGGTGCCAGCCCGGCGCCAGCGTGTCGTACTGCGCCAGCAGTTGCGCGGACCAGGGGGCCAGCTCGGGCCATAGCGCCAGCGCCTGGGACAGATCCCGCGGCGTCAGCGGATACTTCTCCGCGCTGACGAAATGCAGCCTGGCATCGGCCGGCGCCAAGGCCTCGAATTGCTGCCAGGCGCAAAGAAAATTCAAGCCCGTGCCGAATCCGGTTTCGGCGATGACGAAGCGCCCATGCGGCGGCAGCGCGGCGAAGCGTTCTTCCAGCTGGTTGTGCTTCAAAAAGACATGGCGGGTTTCCTCGAGTCCGGAATCGCGCGAGAAATACACGTCGCCGAAGGCGATGGAAAACGGTTGGCCGTCATGCCAGTCCAGTTGGGCAGGCGCGGTCGCGCCATGGGGAAGTGAGCTTGTCATCTGCTGCGATGCCGCCTGGCGGAGGCGGGCGAAGGTTGATCCGGGACCGGATTGTCGCATGGCTCATACACCGGGGCCAGTCTTGAAGAGGCTGGTTTGCCCATGGCACGCCTGTTGCGTCATCAATATGTCATGATGCGATATCGTGGATCGCCGCGCGGCCGATTTTGTCTCATCCGCGGCATTCAAGATGCGAACGCATGTAATAAGATGAACAAACGACGAGCCGCGACAGCGGCGCGTCCATACAACGATTTGCCAGCTCCGGCGAGCGACCGGCGCGGCGCACCGCATGACCCGCGGCCGGAACGGCGGCTGGCGGATCGGGGGAGTAGTGATGAAGCGAGCGATGAGCATTGGCGGCCGTCTGGTGCTGACCCAGACGCTGCTGATGGTGGTGGTGGCCTGCGCCATCATGTACCCCTTGTATCTGTTCAGCCAGAAGATGCTGCTGGAGCGCACCCAGAAAGTGCAGAGCCAGCTGCTGGAACAGTCTTTGAACATGGTGGATGGTTTCAATGAATCCCTGAAGATATCCACGCGCCAATTCGAGAAGGTGTTCCTCGCGGAATTTCCCAGCGGCTTCAGCCTGAAGCCGGCGCAGAAGGTGACGGTGGCCGGGGTGGCGACGCCGACCTTGCAGATGGGCAATACGGTGATCAATGGCAATAACCAGATGGTCGATCACTTCTCCACCGTCAGCGGCAATGTCGCGTCCATCTTCGTGCGCGACGGCGACGACTTTGTGCGCATCGCCACCACCTTGTTGATGGAGAACGGCAACCGCGCCATGGGCAGCAAACTGGATCCGGCCAGCGCGGCCTATGCAAAGTTGAAGTCAGGCGACGGCTATGTCGGCCTGGCCAATCTGTACGGCAAGGATTACGTCACCAGCTACAGCCCGATCAAGGACAGCGAGGGCAAGGTGATCGGCGCCACTTTCGTCGGCGTCGGCGCGACGGAGGGCATCGCCAGCCTCTTGGTGCGGCTGGGCAAGGTCAAACTCGAAGAAAGCGGCCACATCGATGTGATCGACATCAATCCCGCCTCCCCAAACTACGGCCGCTATCTGCTGCATCCCAAGCT
Organism: Chromobacterium sp. ASV23; assembly: GCF_016428945.1. Taxonomy (NCBI): domain Bacteria; kingdom Pseudomonadati; phylum Pseudomonadota; class Betaproteobacteria; order Neisseriales; family Chromobacteriaceae; genus Chromobacterium; species Chromobacterium sp. ASV23. The sequence continues at coordinate 11,287 of NZ_JAELTR010000006.1, read as the reverse complement.
GAACGGACGCGCCATAGACAAATCCGTGGATGCGAATGGGCAACCGTATCTGCGCGATATCCTGAAGGCGGGCAGCGGCAATTTCTCGGTGCGTCTGCCGACGGAAACCGGCAGCGCTGCCCATATGCTGTCTTACGCCACCTTTGGCCCATGGAACTGGCTGCTGGTCAGCGACGAGAGCGAGTCCGAGCTGCAGCGCGAAAACCGCATGTTGACGGTCTGGCTGGCGGCGGGCTGCGGCATTTTGCTGTTGGTGCTCGCTCTGGGATCGTGGTTGGTGACGCGGGTGCTGGTGACGCGGCCGGTGCGCCGGCTGGTGACTGAAGTGGCCGCCATTCAGGACAACCACGATCTGCAGCACCGCCTGCCGATGGAGCGGCGCGACGAGGTCGGCGAGGTGGCCGACGCGTTGAACGGCCTGCTCGATAGTTTTCAGCAGGCCTTGAACCGCACCGGCCAGCACGCCGAGAACCTGAACCATGCGGCGCGCGACTTGTCGCAGAAGGCCAGCGCGGCGGCGGCCTCGTCCGGCGAGCAACGCAGCAGCGCCCAGCAGATGGCGCAGCATGCCGATCTGCTGATTGCCGGCGTGCAGCAGATAGAAGAAGTGGCGGCGCAGGCCAGCGAGGTGGCGCAAGCGTCCAGCGAAGCGGCGCAAAACGGCAGCGCCAGCCTGGTGGCGGCGGTGGACGAGGTCAATCGCATCTCCGCCACGCTGGATAATGCCGCCGACAGCCTGCAGGCCCTGGAAAACAATGCCCGTCAGATCAGCGACATCGTCAATGTGATTCACGACATCGCCGACCAGACCAATCTGCTGGCCTTGAATGCGGCCATCGAAGCGGCGCGCGCCGGCGAAATGGGGCGCGGCTTTGCCGTGGTGGCGGACGAGGTGAGAAAGCTGGCGGAACGCACCAGCCAGTCCACCCGCCAGATCAGCGAGATGATCAGCGCCATGCAGCAGGCCACGATGCAGGCGGTGCAAGCGATGCGGCAGTCGGTCAGCTGCGCGTCGGAAGGCGCGTCCATCACCGCCAGCGCGCGCCAGGCCATGGCCTCCATCGTTGCCGATGCCGAGCGCTCGATGGCTGTGGTCGCCGCCATCAATCAGGAACTGGCCACCCAGCGGCAGACCGTGGCGAGCATTGCCGAACAGATCGCCCAAGTGGCACAGCTGGCTGAAGCCAACAACGAGGCGGCAGAGCGCTCCGCCGATACGGCGGGGGAAATGACGCAGCTGGCCGATTCGCTGAAGCGGGAGGTGAGGGTTTTTAGAACATAGGCCATGACAAAGCAATTTGGCTCAAGGCTGTTTTTGGATAGACAGGTCTTAAGATGTTCGGCAAGCCCGTTTGTATAGGCGCGTGCAAGCAAAAACCAGCCTTTGAGTGCTGGTTTGGGAAGTGTCAATTTGTTTTTCTATTTCGGGATTGGATGGTGTAAAGCACCCTTTCCCCAGTCTTACGCTGGGTGTAAGGGCTGCGGCTTTCAGAAAGTCCAGCGCAGATTGAAGGTGGTAACTGCTGTTTTGGGATGATGGTTTCCTGCTGAAACTTTGGGTAGATAGCCAATCTCAAGAGCAACAGCACGGGTGCCGATACTGAATATAGGTAGGGCGGCTAGGCCGTGCCGGTCTGATCCATCCAAATAACCGCCCTGTAGGCCAATGCCTGCAACGACAGGGCCTGCAATTTGCCACTCTTTTCGCCAGCCTATGGATCCAAAATAAGCGGTTTTCTTGAATGAGTCACGGTAGCTGCCCGCACGCGCAAACCAGCGGCCTTGGTCGTCATCTCCTGAAAACTTCCATTCTAAGCCAGCTCCAGGATTGCTTTCATTTAAGTGGCAAGTTGAACATCCGTGATGGTCTGATGCGCCAAACAACAACAGCGAGAAGTCATTGAGCGCAACGTCAGCGTTGGCATTTTGGACACAAAGCGACAAAAGTGCGGCCAGTAGTAACTCAAGTTTCATCATGGTTGCTTCCCCTTGTCTTGATTGTGTGACGATGGATACTTCTTTGTTGTTTCTTAATGCGATTATTCTTTTTTGAGATTAGTCAATGCTTTGAGTTTGGCAAGGCTTGAAAAGCCCAGAATCCTACCCCAAATGAAATCTATCGATTTTGACTGCAGGAGCCTCAACCATGCGATTCGACAAGCTGACTACCAAATTCCAGCAGGCGCTGGGGGATGCCCAGAGCCTGGCCGTGGCGAACGACAACCCCTATATCGAGCCGCAGCATCTGCTGCTGGCGATGCTGGATGACGGCGAAGGCGGCGTCGGCGGCCTGCTGGCTCGCGCCGGCGTCAACGTGCCGGGGCTGAAAGCCGCGCTGAAGCTGGCCGTGGAGCGTCTGCCGCGGGTGCAGGGGCATGGCGGCGAGGTCACGGTGTCGCGCGACCTTTCCAATCTGCTGAATGTCACCGACAAGATCGCGATGAAGCTGGGCGATGAATTCATCGCCAGCGAGTTGTTCCTGTCCGCGTTGTCCCAGGACAAGGGCGAGACTGGCCGTTTACTGAAAGAGCACGGCGGCAGCCACGCTTCCATCCAGGCCGCGATAGACGCGGTGCGGGGCGGGGAGAGCGTCAACAGCGCCGATGCCGAAGGCCAGCGCGAAGCCTTGAAAAAATACACCATGGACCTGACCGAGCGCGCGCGCCAAGGCAAGCTTGATCCGGTGATCGGCCGCGATGATGAAATCCGCCGCGCCATCCAGGTGCTGCAACGCCGCACCAAGAACAATCCGGTGCTGATCGGCGAGCCGGGCGTGGGCAAGACTGCCATCGTCGAAGGCCTGGCGCAGCGCATCGTCAACGGCGAAGTGCCGGAAAGCCTGAAGAACAAGCGCCTGTTGGTGCTGGACCTGGCGGCCTTGATCGCCGGCGCCAAGTTCCGCGGCGAATTCGAAGAACGACTGAAGGCGGTGCTGAACGATCTGGCCAAAGACGACGGCCAGACCCTGATCTTCATCGACGAAATCCATACCCTGGTGGGCGCGGGCAAGGCCGAAGGCGCGATGGACGCCGGCAATATGCTCAAGCCGGCGCTGGCGCGCGGCGAGCTGCACTGCATCGGCGCCACCACGCTGGACGAATACCGCAAGTACATTGAGAAGGACGCCGCGCTGGAACGTCGTTTCCAAAAGGTGCTGGTGGGCGAGCCGTCGGTGGAGGACACCATAGCCATCCTGCGCGGCTTGCAGGAAAAATATGAAATCCACCACGGCGTGGACATCACCGACCCAGCCATCGTCGCCGCGGCGGAATTGAGCCAGCGCTACATCACCGACCGCTTCCTGCCGGACAAGGCCATCGACCTGATCGACGAGGCCGCGTCCAAGATCAAGATGGAGTTGGATTCCAAGCCGGAAGCGATGGACAAGCTTGATCGCAGGCTGATCCAGCTGAAAATCGAGCGCGAGGCGGTGAAGCGCGAGAGCGACGAAGCGTCGCAAAAGCGCTTGAAGCTGATCGAAGACGAGATTGCCGATCTGTCGCGCGAGTATGCGGACCTGGAAGAGATTTGGAAGGCTGAGAAAGCCGCCCAGCAAGGCACGCAGAGCATCAAGGAGGAAATCGACCGCCTGAAGGTGGAGATGGAAGACCTCAAGCGCAAGGGCGATTGGCAGAAGCTGGCCGAGTTGCAATACGGCAAGCTGCCGCAACTGGAAGCGCGCCTCAAGGACGCGGAAGCGGCCGGCGACGCCGGCGAGAGCAAGCCCAACCGCTTGCTGCGCACCCAGGTGGGCGCGGAGGAAATCGCCGAGGTGATCAGCCGCGCCACCGGCATCCCGGTGTCCAAGATGCTGACCGGCGAGCGCGAGAAGCTGCTGCATATGGAAGAAGTGCTGCACCAGCGCGTGGTGGGACAGGACGAGGCGGTGACCGCGGTGGCCGACGCCATCCGCCGCTCGCGCTCCGGCCTGGCCGACCCGAACAAACCGTATGGTTCGTTCCTGTTCTTGGGGCCGACCGGCGTCGGCAAGACCGAGCTGTGCAAGACGCTGGCAGGCTTCCTGTTCGACAGCGAGGAGCATCTGATCCGCATCGACATGTCCGAGTACATGGAGAAGCATTCCGTCGCTCGTCTGATCGGCGCGCCGCCGGGCTACGTTGGTTACGAGGAAGGCGGTTACCTAACCGAGCAGGTGCGCCGCAAGCCATACAGCGTGATCCTGCTGGATGAGGTGGAAAAAGCCCATCCGGACGTGTTCAATGTCTTGCTGCAAGTGCTGGACGACGGCCGGCTGACCGATGGCCAGGGACGCACCGTGGACTTCAAGAACACGGTGATCGTGATGACGTCCAATATCGGCAGCCAGCAAATACAGGCCATGGCCACCGACGATTATCAAGTGATCAAGCTGGCGGTGATGGCGGAAGTGAAGACGCAGTTCCGGCCGGAATTCATCAACCGCATCGACGAGGTGGTGGTGTTCCACGGCCTGGACGAGAAGCATATCCAGTCCATCGCCCGCATCCAGCTGAAGAGTCTAGAGGCGCGCTTGGCCAAGCTCGACTTGAATCTGCAGATCAGCGATGAAGCCTTGGCGCTGTTGTCCGAAGCCGGCTTCGACCCGGTTTACGGCGCGCGTCCGTTGAAGCGCGCCATCCAGTCGGAGCTGGAAAACCCGCTGGCCAAGGCCATTCTGGCGGGCAAGTATCCGCCTAAGTCCACGGTGCTGGTGGGCGCGCGCAACGAACAGCTGGTGTTCGATTGAGCCTGGCGGCGCGGATTGAGTGAGAAAACCGCCTGCGATGTCTGTCGCAGGCGGTTTTGTTTTATCGGCAGCTCAGTCCAGCGTGGCCGGTTCCACCACGATGCCGGCGCGCAAGCCCGGTTTGACTGTCGGGTTGGGGAACAGGATACGCTCCGCGCCGCCGGCGGCGACGTAGCGCGTGTCGCCATCGTCGGCAATCAGCATGCCGTCCGGCAGTTCGGTGAAGTTTTCCACGCTATCGGCCAGATGCAGGCAGAAAGACTCGCTGTGCTTGACCAGATCGTACTTGGCGCGGAATAGCGGCAGGCTTGGCGCGTCCAGCGGCGCGATGGCGGCGTCGGGCGTGGCTAGCAGTTTGCGCAAGGCTTGGTCTATGCCGGCAAAGCGCGCCAGATCGTTTTGGCCGAACGGCCTGGCCTTGCCCAGTTCCAGCGTGAAGGCGTCCGCCGCGCAGCGGCGGCTGGTGAAGTAGCTGAAGGTATTGGCCGGCTGGCTATGCAGCAGCACCGCCTCGATGCCGCATTGCTGCAGCCAGGCAAGTTGTTCGCGGCTGTGGCTGCGCTCGTGCAGATAGGGATAGATGGCGAACTTCTCGAACACTGAGCCGCGGATGGCGGTGTGCAGGTCATAGTGCAGCCTGCGCTTGCGCGCTGCATGGAAGAAGCCGGCGGCCAGAGTCTCCAGTTGCGCTGCGCGTTGTGACTCGGCTAGTTCCGGTTGCGCGCGATGCGCGCCGTTGAATAGGCGGTTCATGTCGTACTGGCTGTAGCGCGCGCCGTCGCGGATCGCCTGCGGATTGGCGAATATCACCAGCAGCCTGCAATTCAGGGCAAGCCGTCCGGCGGCTAGGTCGTAGAGTATGCCGTCCACCACTTCGATCGGTGCCGTTTCGTTGCCGTGCACGCCGCAGGATAGCAACACCGAATCGGCATCGTCCGACGCGCAGTCTAGCTGCGCGCAGCCGGGGGCGAGCCAGCGCGCGCAAAGGCCATTGGGCAAGTTCCAGCTGGGGTGGGTGGGATTGGCGGCGAGGGCGTGCTGCAAGAAGCGGCTCATGGTGCGTGTGCTGTGCGGAGGGTGGATGGTCATCCGATTGTAAGCGCGATGCCATTGGCGCGTCATGTTGCAGGCCGGCGCGAGGGGCGGCAAGGTGTTGCGAATTTGACGAAAAACTTTGTTTGAAGCGGAAAATGTTTACGGTGAAACTATCTGCTGAAAAATGCCGTATGTCATGGCTGGGCGGGGGCTGAGCCTGCAATCCTTTGTTTTGTCAGCATGGATTTTTTTCCGATCAAACCCTAATTGCCACAGGGTTGTGCGCCGAGCGCGGGCCGCTGTGCCGCCGCGAGATTTTTTTTACTTGTCAATCAGCCTGATGTTGCTACAATCCGCGCTCGTTTGCGCTGTGCAACAACTACAATTCACTCTGTTTCGCTCCGACATCCCAGGCCCACATAAAAGCTGTAGAGCCCGAAAGCCGTGCACTAAGGAGCGGGGTTATCCATCATAAGTTCTGAGAGGAAAACTCATGGCTTGGTCTGTGGCTGATAGCCGGAGCCTGTATGGCGTCCGGCATTGGGGGGCTGGTTATTTCGATGTCGGGGACAACGGCAATATCGTCGTGAGTCCCAATGCGCGCCAGCACAAGGAAATTGATCTGTACCGGCTGGTGCATGATCTGGGCGCCAAGGGCCTGGACCTGCCGCTGCTGGTCCGCTTCCCGGACATCCTGCAGGATCGCGTCGCCCGCCTGTGCGGCGCTTTCGATAAGGCGATTTCGGAGCAGGGCTATGGCAACCGCTATACCGCAATCTATCCGATCAAGGTCAACCAGCAGGAGGCGGTGGTCAAGAGCATCATCGCCACGCCCGACGTCTCCATCGGCCTGGAAGCCGGCTCCAAGCCGGAACTGATGGCCGTGCTGGCGCTGGCGCCCAAGGGCTGCACCATCGTCTGCAATGGCTACAAAGACCGCGAGTTCATCCGTCTGGCGCTGATCGGCGAACGCCTGGGCCATCAGGTTTTCATCGTTATCGAAAAAGAATCGGAAGTCGATCTGGTGATCGAGGAGTCGCGCAAGCTGGGCATCAAGCCCAATATCGGCCTGCGCGTGCGTCTGTCGTCCCTGGCGTCCAGCAAATGGTCCGACACCGGCGGCGAAAAGGGCAAGTTCGGCCTGTCGGCCGGCCAACTGATTTCCGCCACCGACAAGCTGGCCGCTGCCGGTCTGTCTGAGTGCGTGCGGCTGATGCATTTCCACATGGGTTCGCAGATCGCCAATATCGGCGATTACCGCACTGGCTTCCGCGAAGCCATCCGCTACTTCGCCGAATTGCGCGCCCTGGGCATGCCGGTGGATCATGTCGATGTCGGCGGCGGCCTCGGCGTCGATTACGACGGCACCCACTCGCGCAACGACAGCTCGATCAACTACGACATGGACGAATACGCCCGCGTGATCGTCTCCATGCTGGCCGAGTTCTGCGACGAGAACGGCATCCCGCATCCGCGCATCCTGTCCGAGTCCGGCCGCGCCATGACCGCGCACCATGCCGTGCTGCTGATGAACGTGACCGACGTCGAGCGCCTGCCGGATGCCGTGGACCCGATCGACAACATCGATGAGCTGTCCCGCCCGCTGCGCAAGCTGGTCGGCTTGGCCAGCCTCAATGACGAAGAGCTGGTCACCGAAATCTACTACCGAGCCAGCCACTATGTATCGGAAGTGGGCGAAATGTATGCCGAAGGCCGTTTGTCGCTGAAGGAAAAGGCGCTGGCCGAGGATGTGCACGCCGCGTTGTGCCGCCGTCTGCACAATCAGCTGCAGGCCAGCCAGCGTTCGCAGCGCCAAGTGTATGACGAGCTGACGGATCGCCTGGCCGACAAATACTTCTGCAACTTCTCGGTGTTTCAGAGCCTGCCGGATACCTGGGCCATCGACCAGGTGCTGCCCATCATGCCGCTGCATCGCCTGGCCGAGCAGCCAACCCGCCGCGCGGTGCTGCAGGACCTGACCTGCGACTCCGACGGCAAGCTGAAGCAGTATGTCGACCAGCAGAGCATCGAGTCCAGCATGTCGGTGCATGAGGTGAAGCAGGGCGATGAATACCTGATCGCGGTGTTCCTGGTGGGCGCCTATCAGGAAATCCTGGGCGACATGCACAATCTGTTCGGCGATACCGACTCGGTGAACGTATACGTCCGCGCGGGCGGCGAGCTGGAGATTTCCGGCATCGAAGAGCATGACACCATCGAGGACATGCTGCGCTACGTGCACCTGTCGCCGGAAGATCTGCTGAACCGTTACGAGGCCAAAACGCGCGAGTGCGATCTGAGCGCTGAAGAGCGCAGCCAGTTCTTCGCCGAGTTCTGCCGCGGTTTGAAGCAGTCGTCCTACTTGTCGGTTTGATCTGAAAATCAGGGTTAAAAAGAAAGCCGGGCATTAGCCCGGCTTTTTTCATGTCTGGCTTGGACGCCGCGGATAAGGGCAATCGGCGTCGTTTGGGCGCGCTTATTTCTCTTCGGCAGGAACGAAGTACAGGCTCGGTCCTTCTATGCCGGGCAGCTCCAGCAGGCGGTCGTAGCGCAGGCCAAGCTTCTCCAGCACGCGGATCGATCCCTGATTGTGCGGCGCGGTGATGCCGACGACAACGCCGATGTTCAGGACGTTGCGCGCGTGGTCCAGGCAGGCCGCGCCGGCCTCGCAGGCATAGCCTCGGCCCCAGTGGCGTTCGAGGAAGGCGTAGCCGATGTCCGGGTGCGGCAGGCAATCGCGTTTGACCAGGCCGCAGATGCCGACCGGCGTGGCGTCGTCCGACAACTCCACCAGCAGCAGGCCGTGGCCATGCTGTTGATAGCTGGCTTGCGGGCCTTTCGCAATGTATTGGCGAGCGCCGTCCAGATCGCGCACATCCTTGTCGCCGATGTTGGCGATAAAGGCGGGTTCGTTCAGCATCTCCAGGATGAACGGGGCGTCCTGTTCCTGAAGCGGACGCAGGCGGAGGCGGGGCGTTTCGATATCAAGTGCGTGCACGGAGTATTCTTGCGTATAGGTTTGGGTTCAGTGTGCCAGCATGTCGACACGGATGCCAGTGCGAAAAAACGGCCATGGTGGCGTGCCATGGCCGCATTTTCTCAGGCGGTGCGGATCAGCATTCCACGATGTTGACCGGCACCTCGATCACATTGATCGCCAGGCCGCCGCGGGCGGTTTCCTTGTACTTGGTGCTCATGTCCATGCCGGTGTCGCGCATGGTCTTGATCACGCGGTCCAGCGACACGAAATGCTGGCCGTCGCCGCGCAGCGCCATGCGCACCGCGTTGATCGCCTTGACCGAGGCCATGGCGTTGCGCTCGATGCACGGCACTTGCACCAGACCGCCGACCGGATCGCAGGTCAGGCCCAGGTTGTGTTCCATGCCGATCTCGGCCGCGTTTTCCACCTGCTCGGGCGTGCCGCCCATCACTTCGCACAAGGCGCCGGCCGCCATGGAGCAGGCCGAGCCGACTTCGCCCTGACAGCCTACCTCGGCGCCGGAGATCGACGCGTTCAGCTTGAACAGGATGCCGATGGCGCCGGCTGTCAGCAGGAAGCGGACGATGCCGTCATCGTTAGCGCCCGGCACGAAGCGGGCGTAGTAGTGCATCACGGCCGGGATGATGCCGGCCGCGCCGTTGGTGGGCGCGGTGACCACGCGGCCGCCGGCGGCGTTTTCTTCATTGACCGCCAGTGCGTACAGATTGACCCAGTCCATCACCGTCAGCGGGTCGCGCATGGCGGCTTCCGGTGTGGCGAGCAGCTTGCGGTGCATATCGGCGGCGCGGCGTTTTACCTTCATGCCGCCCGGCAGAATGCCGTCGCGGTCGCAGCCGCGCTTGACGCAGGCCTGCATCACGTTCCAGATGTTCAACAGCCCGGCGCGCACTTCTTCTTCGCTGCGCCAGGCCAGTTCGTTTTCCAGCATGATCTGGCTGATGCTCTTGCCGTGGCGCTGGCACAGCGCCAACAGCTCGGCCGCGCTCTTGAACGGGTGCTTCAATTCGGTGACGCCCGGCGGAACGAAGCCGGCGTCGATCGCCGCCTCATCGACCACGAAGCCGCCGCCGACGGAGTAGTAGGCGCGCTTGGACAGGCTTTGGCCATCGGCGGCGAAGGCTTCGAAGATCATGCCGTTGGGGTGGTAGGGCAGGGTCTTCTTCTTATGCAGCACCAGATGCTCGCCTTCGACGAAATCGATCTCACGCTTGCCCAGCAGCTTCAGTTTGCGTTGTTCGCGGATGGCGGCCAGCATGCCGTCCACCGCATCGGTATCGACCAGATCCGGCTGCTCGCCTTGCAGGCCCAGCAACACCGCCACATCCGTGCCGTGGCCTTTGCCGGTGGCGCCTAGAGAACCGAACATTTCGGCGTTGACGTGGACAGTAGCGTCCAGCAAGCCGTCCTTCTCCAGGCGGCTGATGAATTGGCGGGCTGCGCGCATCGGGCCCACGGTATGGGAGCTGGACGGGCCGATGCCGATCTTGAACAGGTCGAAAACACTGATTGCCATGGTAATGCTTCTCTAAGGGAAAGTCCCGGATCGAGTCCGGGTTGTTGTCGGGCGCCGCGGGGCGTCGCTTATGTTGGTGTCTATTGTAAGACTACTCAGGGAAAGATGCGTGTTGGCAAAGCCGATGATTAGGGTAACTCAGCATATAAACCAGCGCCACCCTGTCAAGAAAGTGGTTTTGAACAGAATTTTAATGAGATGTTCGATTGTGATAAGACCTAACTCTTTCCTGTCGTGAGTGTGAGGGTCTGAGTATCGTATTGACATGCTGTATATGAGGGATGATTTTCAACCGCCATTTTTTGAAATTTATTGTTAATAAATTGTAAATTTTAGCAGTCGGTAGCGCAGCTGAGCGGAAGAGTAAGGGAATGATGCTATTTGCGTAATTTAAGTGTTTTTACTTATGAACTTATTGCACGGGCTTATTAAAATGACTGCCTTATTGTTAATTGTTTTTAATAAGTGGCAGAGCGAACCAGGTGTGTAGCTTCGGCTGAGGTGTTGTGCCCTGCCAAGCCCAATTGACGGGTAGTGAGCCTACTTTGTAGAGAGATGAAAAGTTCTATGAGAAATTCAAAAGTACTATGCGCTTTTCTGGCTACAGCGATAGCCGTATCAACTTTGAGCGGCTGCGCTTCTGGACCGGCTGCCGCTGCCCAGAAAGATAGCAATAAAGACAAGATATCTGCCATTAAAAACGTTTACATCTATTATCACAAAGCCGATTACAATGTTTTGGATCTGGGCGGCTCCAGTCTGCTGGGTATGGGCGGAATGTTTGGTGTAGTTGGCGTGCTGGCTTCGATTGGTGCAGATGCTGCCAGCAAGCTGACTGCTAAAGAAAGAGCGGATTTGCGGAGTAAAGAGTTCTCTGAGCTAATTCAGAGTCATGAAGCTGACCTCGATCAGGATCAGCTGTCTCTTATACACATCTCCGAGCCCACGAGACTCAAAAAGGGGGGGGGGGGGGGGGGGGGGGGGGGGGGGGGGGGGGGGGGGGGGGGGGGGG